>JALHHH010000033.1 GCA_022837485.1 Bacteroidales bacterium | reverse complement strand
GGACTTACCGGGAGTATAGGAAGTGGGAAAACAACCGTTGCCTCGCTTTTCAGGGTGCTTGGCATCCCGGTTTACATTGCCGATGCTGAAGCAAAGAAGTTTCTGAACAACCCGGAAGTTATTAACCTTATTCAGGCGTTTGCGGGTGCGGATATCCTGACGGAGTGCGGATCAATAGATCGCAAAATACTGGCATCCAGGGTGTTTTCAGATGAAAGTAAACTTCAGACTCTGAACGGTATAATCCATCCGCGTGTTAAAAACCACTTTCTGGCATGGGTTGAATCTCATAAGGATTCTGCATATATCGTTCAGGAAGCTGCCATTATTTTTGAATCGGGGTTCTACCGAATGTTTGATGTGCTGATAACCGTTACGGCGCCGGCCGAAGAACGTATTTCCAGAGTAATAAAACGCGATGGTCTTTCCCGCAGGGATGTGCTTGCCAGGATGGAAAATCAATGGAGTGAAGAATCAAAAGCTGCAATGTCTGATTTTGTTGTCAGTAACAGCGATGCAGATCTGGCAATACCTCAGGTGCTTGCCATTCATAATGAATTACTTGAAAAATCCGAAAAACTAAAACCCGAATAAAATATGGATGAACCTGTTTTAGGGATAGGCTCCCGTGTGGAGCACCCTCAGTTTGGCAAAGGTGTTATTATACAAGTTCGAACCGATGCGTGGGAAATTACTTTTATTGAAAATGGAACGCGCATAATTCAGCGCGATTTTGCCGCATTAAAGGTGATTGAAGCGGTAGAAACGCCTTCTGACCTTGCTACCTATGAGAAAATTGAGAAGAGCCTCATCAGGGTTTTACGCCGGTTCTCCGATGTTCAGGAGACTGTGGTTATGGGACAGCGGTGGACAGGCGGTCGTATGGTTCTGTATCCGGGCGACACATCCCTTAAAGAGAAAGAAATTCCAATAGATGCTTTTTTCCATAAGATTGTAATGGTTCGCGACCGCCTCAGGGTACTGGAACAGAGAGTTAATTCAAGCACGTTGAACGATGAGGATAAGGTCAGTATACAGCAGTATATTACCCGCATTTATGGCAGCCTCACAACGTTCAATGTACTTTTTAAAAACAAGGAAGACTATTTTATCGGTGACAAGGGCGCGTGATTTCGGCATTATGATGTGCCGGTTTTACTGAACATTATAGTTGTTATCCTGTTAATGCGAATGCCCGGACCATTTCCCGACGGCATAAGGCAAGCGGCACTTCCGATTTTATGCTGACCCGGTCCTGAACCCTGAACCGATAATTATCAGAACCTAAATACCCAGACACAATGTTATTCGATCTCGATCTCATCCGGAAGGTTTACGATGCGCTGCCCGAACGCATCAGAGCTGCAAGAGCTGTACTCGGCAGGCCACTGACACTCAGTGAAAAAATTCTTTACTCTCATCTTTTTGATGGGGAACCCCTGATTCCTTACCAGCGGGGAGCTAAATACGTTAACTTCGCTCCTGACCGTGTTGCCATGCAGGATGCAACAGCCCAAATGGCGTTACTGCAGTTTATGAATGCAGGACGCAGCCGCACTGCCGTTCCGTCTACGGTTCACTGCGATCACCTGATTCTTGCACATTCCGGAGCCGAAGCCGACCTTAATCATGCTCTCGAACAAAATCGGGAGGTATTCGATTTCCTGCAATCCGTATCAAATAAATACGGGATAGGTTTCTGGAAACCCGGGGCAGGTATCATTCATCAGGTTGTTCTGGAAAATTATGCTTTCCCGGGCGGAATGATGATTGGAACCGACTCGCATACCGTAAATGCCGGCGGACTGGGTATGATTGCCATCGGCGTTGGTGGGGCAGATGCCGTTGATGTTATGGCCGGAATGGCCTGGGAGCTGAAAATGCCAAAACTTATCGGAGTTAAACTCACCGGTAAGCTCAACGGCTGGACTTCAGCCAAAGATGTTATCCTTAAAGTTGCCGGAATTCTTACAGTAAAAGGTGGTACCGGAGCTATAGTCGAATATTTCGGTCCCGGGGCCGATGCCATCTCGGCAACAGGCAAAGGAACCATTTGCAATATGGGTGCTGAAATCGGCGCCACCACCTCCATATTCGGCTACGACGAACGTATGAGCGCATACCTGCGGGAAACCGGTCGCGCAAAGGTTGCCGATATGGCCGATGCCATTACGGATAATCTCAGAGCCGATGCTGAAGTTTATCAAAACCCTGAGAAATATTTTGACCAGCTGATAGAAATAAACCTGTCGGAACTGGAACCTCATATCAATGGGCCGTTTACCCCGGATGCAGCCTACACTATCTCGGAGTTCGTAAAGGTTGCCCGCGAGAAAAATTATCCACTGAAACTTGAAGTCGGCCTCATAGGATCTTGTACCAACTCATCCTATGAAGATCTGACACGTGCAGCTTCTGTGGCACGCCAGGCTAAAGTCAAAAAACTTAAAGTACAGAGTGAGTTTATAATTACTCCGGGTTCAGAGCAGATCAGATATACTACCGAACGCGATGGATTACTGAAAGTGTTTGAGGACATCGGAGGAGTGGTCATGGCCAACGCATGTGGTCCCTGCATCGGACAGTGGAAAAGACATACCGACGATCCGGAACGAAAGAACTCAATCATCACATCCTTTAACCGGAACTTTGCCAAACGTAACGACGGCAATCCGAATACGCACGGCTTCGTTGCATCGCCAGAGATCGTGACAGCAATGACCATTGCAGGAGACCTTACCTTTAATCCGCTTACAGATAAACTGCAAAACGAAGACGGAGAATGGGTGAGCCTTGACCTTCCGGAAGGACTCGAACTTCCGCCTTCAGGATTTGACGTGAAAGATCCGGGATATATAGAACCGGTTGCCAACGGCAACGAAATCAATGTGGTGGTAACCCCGGGATCTAACCGGCTGCAGCTGCTAGAGCCTTTTCCTGCCTGGGATGGGAAGAATATGACGAATATGCGTCTTCTCATCAAAGCCAAAGGTAAATGCACAACCGACCATATCTCTATGGCTGGTCCGTGGCTGAGATTCAGAGGTCACCTCGATAATATTTCGGATAACCTGCTGATCGGAGCAGTTAACTATTTCAACGAGAAAACCAATTCTGTCAGGAATATTCTTACCGGTGATTACGATGCAGTTCCAGCGGTTGCCCGTGCTTACAAAGCCGCCGGCATAGGTTCGGTAGTTGTAGGAGATGAGAATTATGGAGAAGGCTCCTCGCGCGAGCATGCTGCAATGGAACCACGCCATCTGGCCGTGAAAGCTGTACTGGTAAAATCGTTTGCCCGTATCCATGAAACGAATCTTAAGAAACAGGGTATTCTGGCGCTGACGTTTGCTGATAAAGCCGATTACCTGAAGATCAGGGAAGATGATCTGATCTCGGTAACCGGGCTTGAAGTGTTCGCTCCGGGAAAGCAACTGACCATTGAGCTGTTGCATTCCGATGGTAGCCGCGAATCGTTCCCCGTTAACCATACTTACAATGCAGCACAGATTGAATGGTTCAGAGCCGGAAGCGCTCTTAACCTGATCCGGCAGCAATTGATAAAGTAATTCTGTGAAAACCGCCGGGTGTTCTGCCCGGCGGTTTTTTTATTTCCCTGTACCCACTGAGGCGTTTTTCGCGGGTGTTGCAATAATAAAGGCTATACTGCGTTTTTATGCCTGTTTTACGATGCAGTTTGTAACTTTGCAGTGCTTCAATACCATCCAAACGTGATAAAAAGCTATACGATACCCGCCCTGGCCTTTATTCTGATGCTTCTTGCAAATCCGGCCTCTGCCCAAACAGGAGGTACTTCAGCCTACCGCTTCCTGAATCTGCCCAACTCACCGAGAATTGCCGCCCTCGGAGGCAATGTTGTAGCTATTGACGATAACGACCTGGCCGCGGGACTGAATAATCCCTCCCTGATTAATCCGGAAATGCACAATGCAGTGTCGCTGAATTTTGTCGACTACTTTGCGGATATTAACTATGGGTTTGCAAGTTATTCGCATACGTTCGAAAAACTGGGAAGCTTTGCCGGAACCATGCAGTACATCAACTACGGTAAGTTTCCATATACCAACGAAACAGGTGTTTTAACGGGCGATGCCGGTGAATTTACCGCCAGCGATGTTGCTCTGGTTTTGGGCTGGGGCCGGCGGCTCGATTCATTGTTCAGTATAGGTGCAAATATAAAGGGAATTTATTCCGTACTCGAGACCTACAATTCCTTTGGCTTTGCTGTTGATGTCTCAGGAACCTATCACGCCCGTTCAGGCTTTACGGCTTCACTTATTGCCCGTAATATCGGCAGGCAGCTTACAACTTATGTCCCGGGGAATTTTGAGCCCCTTCCGTTCGAACTTCAGCTGGGATTGTCGAAGCGACTGGAGCATATGCCTTTCCGATACTCATTCCTGATTACTAACCTGCAGAAGTGGGACATATCTTATGAAGATCCGGACGGAGTGGAGGTGGATCCATTTACAGGCGAAATCAAAACCAGAAGCAAAACTGCAATATTCGCAGATAACGCATTGCGCCATATTGTACTTGGCGGCGAATTCGTCCCGACAAAAAATTTTAGTATCCGTTTCGGATACAATTATCAGCGAAGGCAGGAGATGAAAGTGGAAAGCAGGCGTTCAACAGTAGGTTTTTCCTGGGGCTTCGGTTTCAGAGTATCTAAGTTTAACTTCTCATATGCCCGCTCAGCCTATCATCTTGCTGGTTCACCCAACTTCCTGAGTATTGCTTTTAATCTTTCCGACTTCGTCAGCAATAAGGTGTACTGATTCCCAGGCATAGTTATTTTTATACCAATTCAGGATTAGCTTAAGCCTCACCTCTCCCGGATCCGGATTAACATAGCCTAACAGGCTTTGCAGCATAACTTTATCATGGAGGCATACATGATGATGATTTATATCATGTATGATTCAAAATGCCAGCCTCAATACTTTGTATTGCAAAAATTACTTCTCCTAAGGCGTTTATTAATCGTTCTATTGACTTCGCCTATCCCTGATTTCCGTAATTTTGTCTGATGAAACGTCCCCTTCCGGTGATAGAGATTGATCCATTGGCCGGCTTTTGTTCCGGAGTAAACCGGGCTATAGGCAATGCAGGTAAGCATCTTTCAGGTGGTGAGCGCCTGAAATGCCTTGGCGAACTGGTGCATAACGAAGAGGAACTGGACAGACTTCGTTCACTGGGTATGGATTTTATCTCTCAGGAAGATATTTCCCCGGATTTGCGTAAAGTGTTTATCCGGGCTCACGGCGAACCACCAGTAACCTATAATAAACTTAAAGCTCTTAAATTGGAGATAGTGGATGCTACCTGTCCCGTTGTATCGCGACTTCAGCAAAAAGTAGGGAACAGCAGCCGTGAATTTAAACGCATGGGAGAGGGGCAGGTGGTTATTTTTGGAAAACCCGGGCATCCGGAAGTTATCGGATTGATGGGTAACACTTCCGGGAATGCGGTTGTTGTTCAACAATCCGGCGATTTCGGGAAAATTGCTTTTGGCGGCCCTTTGCATCTGTTTGCTCAAACAACGGCAAATCAGGACGATTACCGTGACTTTTGTGAGGCAATTAAGCAAAGAACAATTGAAGCGGGCGGTGACATAGCACTGGTAACCGTTACAAATAGTATTTGCGGGCAGGTGAGCCGTCGGGCCCCATCACTGCTCGGCTTTGCCCGTTCGCACGATGTTATTGTTTTTGTGAGTGGTCGGGAAAGTTCCAACGGTAAATATCTTGCCGGACTGTCCCGAACCGTTAATGCCAACACCTATACAGTCAGCTCACCAGGCGAAATTCAGGACTGGTTTGGCAATGCTGGTTCAATCGGAATTTCGGGTGCCACTTCCACTCCGCGATGGCTGCTGGAACAGGTAGCAGATAAAATTATGGAAATCACCGGTAATTTATAAGAAAATGTATCTGAAGAAATTAACCCTTTTTAATTTTAAAAATTACCGGGAAGTTTCGCTCACCTTCTCCGAGAAACTGAATTGTTTTACAGGCCGCAACGGAGTAGGAAAAACAAATATTCTTGATGCCATTCATTATTTGTCGTTTACTAAAAGTTATTTTAATCTGGTCGACAACCTGAATATTCGCCATGGAGAGGATTATTTTGCCATTCATGGTCAGTTTCAGCGCAATGGGAATGGTCCGGATGATGTAAGTTGTATCCTTAGGCGTAATCAGAAAAAGCAATTCCGGATCAATACAAAGGATTATGACCGGATGGCCGATCACATCGGTGAATTTCCGCTGGTTATGGTGTCGCCCTACGATCGTGACCTTATCAACGAAGGAAGTGAACTCCGCCGGAAGTACATGGATTCGGTGATTTCGCAATTTGATAAGTTTTACCTCGACGACCTGATTACATATAATAAATCCCTTGTGCAGCGAAATGCTCTTCTCAAGGATTTTGCTGACCGCGGGTATTTCGACAGAACAAGCCTTGAAATCTGGGATGAACAAATGGCAGGACCTGCTGCCCGAATTCACAGTCGCCGGCACGCTTTCATCGAAGGCTTTATTCCAGTATTCAGAAAGTATTTTGAATTTATAAGCCAGGGCAGGGAAGATGTTAATGTTGTGTATAACTCAGACCTTTACCAAACAAGCTTTCCTGAATTGCTGAAATTCAACCTACAGCGTGACCTGGCAGCGCGGTATACCACGGCAGGAATTCATAAGGACGATCTTGAATTTACAATTGGAGGGTATCCCGTAAAGAAGTTCGGCTCCCAGGGGCAGCAGAAATCCTTTGTACTTGCCATCAAACTTGCTCAGTTCGATTATACACAGGGAATAAAAGGATATAAACCCATTCTCCTGCTCGACGATATTTTCGATAAACTCGATAGCGACCGGGTTAGCCAGCTTATTCATCTTGTCGGTGAAAATTCCTTTGGGCAGGTTTTTATTACCGATACACAGCCCGAGCGGATAAATAAGATTTTTGAATCAAAAACCATTGACCATCGTATATTTGAAGTGATTTCGGGAACGGTTGAGGTTCTCGGAAATAACGATGGCATTCTACCGGTTTAAGAACGTTATGGCGAAACGAACCACAAACAATCAGTCGTTGCGGGAAGTCATCGAGGAGATGATTGCTGCCTACCGGATCGGCGATAAGCTGAATCAGACCCGTGTAATCAGTTTGTGGGATGGTGTCGTAGGTAAGATGATTGCCCGGGATACCACCCATCTGTACATCAAAAACCGAACACTCTTCGTAAAGCTTAACTCTCCGGCGCTAAGGGAAGAGCTTTCCTATGCAAAAACAAGACTTATCAAGTCGTTGAACAAAGCCGCAGGAGCCAATGTTATCGATGACATTGCCTTCGTTTAATTCATGAACATGCGAATTACCTTGATTTTCAGAAAGTAAAGATTATGCCGCTGAACCGACTTGTTACTTGCAGTGTTAGCGGTAAAACTCTGTTTATTAACGGATATTGCAGAGCAGCATCTTGCGGTCGCCAATAAAAGCCTCCAGACGATCGCCTACTTTTACGGGGCCGACTCCGGCCGGAGTCCCCGTGAAAATGTAATCGCCTTGCTTAAGGGTAACAAAGCGGGAAACATACGCAATGATTGCATCAAAAGAGAAAATCATATCGGCTGAGTTGCCCTGCTGCACAATTCCTCCGTTTTTATACAGCCCGAAGGTGATGTTTCCGGGGTCGGTAAACGAATCCATCGGTAAAAAATCGCTTACGGGAGCCGAGAAGTCAAACGCTTTTGCCATTTCCCATGGAAGTCCCTTTTCCTTTGCTTTCTGCTGAAGGTCACGCGCTGTAAAATCAATGCCAACACCAATACCGTCGTAATATGTATGGGCAAATTTCTCCTGAATATTTCTGCCGACCTTATTGATGTGAAGAACCAGTTCCGTTTCGTAATGGATGTCGTTAGAAAACGGCGGATAGAAAAAAGGCTGGTTATTCCGAAGCTGTGCCGATTCGGGTTTCATAAAGAAAACAGGCTCGGCAGGTACCGGGTTGTTCAGCTCCCGCGCGTGCTCGGTGTAGTTGCGGCCAATGCAGATAATTTTCATGGATAACCTGTTATGTTGTGAATTGTTCTGTTTTTTCGAATGGAAACGGTTTGGTTACTATCCGGGGTTTTATTTTCAGATCTTGACAGAGCTTTTATTAAAACCCCTGAGCTTGATTGCGGTTATAAGTTTCTTCGTGGACAGCGGAAAGTCAGCTTTCATCATCCAGTCGTAGTACGAGGGTTCCGTACTAAATATATCTTCAACCAATTTACCTTTATTCTTGCCAAAGTTGAAGACTTCCTGTTTTTTGTCGTTGAAAACTATGTGTCCTGCCAGGTCGGCATTGCGGGTCTGAAACGAGAATTCGTGCAATGCACTGATGTCGTTAACAACCGGTGTTGAGATGTTGCCTTCGCGATCGGCATACTCAGCACCTTCGTAGCGTTGTATCTGGGCTTTCAGCACCTCCAGAGTGGCGCGTGTGTCGGCTTCCGCCGAATGGGCATTTACAATATCCTTGTCGCAATAGAACTTATAAGCAGCCTTAAGCGTTCTCGGTTCCATTTTATGGAAGATATTCTGTACATCAATAAACCTGCGTCCTTTGATTTCAAAATCTACTTCAGCACGCAGAAATTCTTCAACCAGCAGGGGAATATCAAATTTATTGGAGTTATATCCGCCAAGGTCGCAGTTCTGTAAAAACTGGTTCAATAGAGGGGCAAGCATTGCAAACGTTGGCTCATCCTTTACATCATTGTCGCTTATTCGATGAATTGCTGTTACCTCCGGAGGTATAGGGATTCCCGGGTTGATTCTGCGCGTCAGGGTTTCTTCCCTTCCATCGGGATGTATTTTTATGATACAGATTTCGACGATGCGGTCGGTGCCAACGTTTGTGCCGGTTGTTTCCAGATCGAAAACTGCCAGGGGCTTTGTGAGATTTAATTTCATAGCTATAAAATTAAAACGGGGTGTCTGTTTTTAAAGACAACCCCGTTTTTATTCAGAATTCATGATCTCTTTCGGCGGGGTAAACTGTCATTGAAATAAGCCCGATAGCTTTATTGTCAGCTAAATGGGGCTACGTTGAACAGCTCCGGCGAAGGTACTGTATTTTTCAGGTCAGACCGTACGGTTAACATCGAAACTTTCGAGCAGCTGCTGCATTTTCTGCAGGTACATTCCGCCCAGTGCCCCGTCAACCACCCGGTGGTCGTACGATAGCGACAGTATCATCATGTGCCTGATTGCAATTACATCACCATCGGCTGTTTCAAGTACTGCCGGTTTTTTCTTAATCACTCCAATGCCGAGTATTGCAACCTGAGGCTGGTTGATGATGGGTGAACCGGTAATGCTACCAAAGGTGCCAAGATTGGTAATGGTAAACGTGCCGCCGGAGATATCGTCGGGATCGAGTTTGTTAGCTCTGGCTTTCGAAGCAAGGTGGTTTACGTCTTTTGCAAGTCCGACAAGGTTTTTCTGGTCTGCATTTTTAATAACTGGAACGATAAGGTTACCGTTAGGCAGGGCTGCTGCCATCCCGATGTTGATGTTCTTCCTGAGTATGACTTTGTATCCGTCAACCGATGCATTAACACCGGGATATGTTCTGAGGGCATGAGCGGCAGCTTCTATAAAAATAGGAGTGAAGGTGATTTTTTCCTTTTCGCGCTGCTGAAACTCATCCTTGATTTTATCGCGCCACTTAACGATGTTGGTGACATCTACTTCAATGAAGGAAGTAACATGAGGCGATACCTGTTTAGACATCACCATGTGATCGGCGATCAGCTTACGCATACGATCCATTTCAACGATCTCGTCGCTGCTGCCTGCAATAACCTGCGGTGCCTGAACTTTTTGAGCCGGAGCAGCAGGTGCCGACTGCGGGGCGGCTGCCTGAGTTGCTGAAGCGGCGGCGGGTGCTGCGGTTCGCGTCTTCAGATAGGCCATCAGATCGTCTTTTGTAAGGCGTCCGTCTTTGCCAGAACCCTGAATCTTATCCAGTTCAGCCTGGCTGATTCCTTCCGTTTTTGCAATATTCTTTACCAGAGGCGAATAAAAACGCTCACTGTTGCTGGAAATTTCTTCTGTGCTTGCCGGAACGGATGCGACGATCTCTTCTGCAGCCTTTTCTTCTGACTTGGCGGCAGGAGCTGCTTCTGCAACTTCAACAGCAGCATCGGGATCCGTTTCAATTATCGCAATTATCTTTCCTACTGCTACAACATCTCCTTCGTTAAAAAGCACCTGAATCATTTTCCCTTCAACCGGAGAAGGGATTTCCGAATCTACCTTGTCGGTTGCAATCTCTACAATCGGATCGTCCTCCTCAATGGTATCCCCGGGTGATTTTAACCATTTGGTTATGGTTGCTTCAATAATACTTTCGCCCAGTTTGGGCATTACAACTTCAAATTTTGCCATTTCATTTGTGTTTGAAGGTTCTCCGGCACGAAAAACTGCCGGTTACCGTATATCTACGGGCAATTAACAAATGTCCTAAAAAAAGGTTTACGAAACCATCAGCCTTTTCGGCCAAGACTTCTGAATCCCCTGACAAAAATGTTGATGTCGTTTGTGATTTTGTAATCACGGGCGTATAACATGTTGAGTCTGAGGATTGTTTCTGTATCAAGGTTGGAAACGCTTAACGCATCTGTCGGATTGAGTACGCCTTTACGGATGTGAGGCAGAGTAGAACTTGCAGCAGGGGCCGGACCATAGCCTATCCAGGTACGGAAACCGGTTAAAACCCTGATAAGATTGAGAATAAAACCCGGAGGATTTTTCATTGCCCACATCAGCAGTGGCGACAAGGGCAGCAGCAGCAATGCAGTTCCAAAATCGAACAACCGTTTGTTTCTGAGGTTATTTACCTTAACTATGGAGTTTATCTCGATTACATAAAGGTCGCCCCGGGTATTAATGGAATTCGAACCTATAATTGACAAACTCTCTGGAGGTGCGATCTTAAATTCAACAGAACGCTCGCCGAGTTGTGACATTGTGTCGATGATTTTTTGGGCCGGAATGTCGCGTGCACAAAAAATCACCTCATCAATTTTGTATATGCGGATAATCTCCTGAATGTCGGTTAAAGAGCCAATAAATGCACTGTTTGCTTCCGGTTTTTCTCCGGCTGAAACCAGCCCGATAAAACCCGGATTCATCAGGCTTTTCCTTAGAAGCTCGGCCACGCGTTCTGCCTCTTCTTCGTTGCCCGATATCACAAATCTCCGGTTTTCGTTGGATCCCAGCCTGTAGGATTTAAATCGGGCTAAATGCAGCAATAAACGGATTCCGGTCATTGAAATTAATCCCCAGGCACCAGCAAGTATGATAATAGCTCTTGAAAATCTGAATCCGGAAGGCAGCAAGGCGTAAAGTACCAATACGGCTACTGTACCGGCAAAAATTCCGGTAAAAATTTTGCGTAAACTGAGCGGTTTATCGTAGCCGCCGGCAACATGCACGGCAAAAAGCCAGATAAGTATATAGGCCGGCAACAATCCAAAAAGAAATTGCGGCGGATAGTGCCCTCCGAAAGTATAGGTGACGTTTGATTCCCAATAGTCAACAATGAGCAAAGAACCTGAATAAATTACCAATGCATCGAGCAATGGGAGTAAAACGCGTTTAAGTATCCGGTGCAGAATTGAAATGCCCGCTCTCAGATATATGGCTATGTGGATTAAAAAAGAAAAAAGCCTTGCATTCTTTTGTGAAAAATGCTTCCGGGCAAATATCACCATGGCGTTGTAGAAAACAAACACATAGTTGATGCTTGATTTTTTTGTGCTTTCGCCTTTGTAATGAATGATTCTTGCTCCGGGATAGTAGTAGTTTTTATACCCGGCTTTTGTAATTCTGTAGCTCAGGTCGATGTCTTCCCCGTACATGAAAAACGTTTCATCCAGCAAGCCTGTTTTATCCAGAGTTTCGCGGCGCAGCATCATATATGCGCCAGCAAGCACATCCACTGCATGCGTTTCATTTCTGTCGAGGTATCCCAGATGATACTGACCGAAAACTTTTGACCGCGGAAATAGAGCCGAGAGTCCGAATATCTTATAAAATGCTACAATGGGAGTTGGAAGACCCCGTTTCGATTCCGGAAGGAAACGTCCGCTGCCGTCAACCATTTTTATCCCAAGTCCACCTGCATCCGGATGCGAATCCATAAACTCCACCGATTTAATAAAGGTGTCGGACTCTACCACGGTGTCCGGATTCAGCAACAGTACGTATTCCCCGTTCGATTCCCGGATTGCCTGATTATTGGCTTTCGAAAATCCCGTGTTTTCCTTGTTTGCGAAAAGCCTGACAGAGGGAAATTTCTCCCTGACCATTTCAACCGATCCGTCAACAGAATTGTTGTCTACAACAAATATTTCTGCGTCAAGCCCCTGTATGGCAACTTCAACGGAATGCAGACACTGCTCAAGGAAATATTTTACGTTATAGTTGACGATTACAACCGATAGCTTCATCTGGGAAAACCTGATTTTATAGGCCGGTAAAGATAGGGAATTCCGTGAATTATCGGAATCCGCTTACGACAGAAGTTCCTGAACAAGTCCGCTGGCAAGGCTAAAGTTATTTCCGATCATTTTGTTAATTTGCAGTATGATTGAACCAGCAGATCACCGGCATTTTATTATGCATAAGCCTTACGGCTTTCTTAGTCAGTTTAGGTGCGAACATTCATGGAAAAAAGTGCTTGGATCGATTTTCTCGTTTCCGGAGGGTACCATGCCGGTCGGGCGGCTTGACGAGGACAGTGAAGGTCTGTTGCTCCTAACGACCGATGGAAAGCTGTGCGATCTTCTTCGTGCGAAAACAATTGAAAAGGAATACTATGCGCAAGTCCACGGAGAGGTTAGTGTCGATGCACTTGAAAAAATAAGTTCAGGTGTGGAAATTGGCATTCGGGGTGTAAAATATACAACATTGCCGTGCCGTGCCGTGCGCATTCCAAATCCAGGTTTTCCACCCAGAAGCAAAAAAATCCGGGATTCCCGGCACGGTCCTGATACATGGTTATCGATAACGGTTACGGAGGGAAAGAACAGGCAGATTCGTAAGATGACTGCAGCTGCCGGACATCCCACTTTGCGGTTGGTCAGGGTAAGGATAGGTTCCGTTACACTGGGAACTCTGAAAGCAGGGGAGGTACGTGAAGTTGAGAATCTCGGGATATCCGGTTTTTCTATACCGAACATCAATTCATCATCTTGATCTTTAGGGATTTTGCTTAAAAAAAGCTGCCTGAAACCAATCAGACAGCTTTTCTTACTTTTGTCGGGGTGAATGGATTCGAACCATCGACCCCCTGGTCCCAAACCAGGTGCGCTAACCGGACTGCGCTACACCCCGAATCAAAAAATAAAAGAGGATTTCCATCCTCTCTGCGGTGAAGGGGGGATTCGAACCCCCGGTACCGTTTCCAGTACGACAGTTTAGCAAACTGTTGGTTTAAGCCACTCACCCACCTCACCAAACGGAGTGCAAAAGTACAAAAGGATTTCTAAATCACAAAAAAAATATTTGGCACAGGATTTTCATGCAGAGTTTTTCTTGTTTGCCAAAACATATCAGTTAAACCATTAATTTTATTGAAACCCCACAACCTATGAAACGTTTTCTGCTTCTTTCATTATCGGTATTGGCTGTAATGGCGCTTGCTACTTCCTGCAAAACAGCTTCGCAGCAAATGCAAATTCTTAAGCCAGCTGCCATAACCATGCCTTCCCCGGTTAAACAGGTTGGAATCATTAATCGCTCTTTACCGGCAGAAGGCCAGGGATTTAAGAATTTTCTTGAGGGCTTTGTCACCGGTGAATCCATTGGTGCTGACCGAGAAGGTTCTATGCAATGCGTTCGCGGACTTGCATCCGGACTAAATAACGGACCGCGCTTCACGGCCGTTGTGATCGAAGGCGTGGATTACCGCGGAACAGGGACAGCTCAATGGCCTGAATTTCTTGATTGGAATACCGTTGATGAGTTATGCAGCAGGTTCAGAGTGGATGCAATTATTGCCCTCGAGACCTTCGATTCAGATATTTCACTGGATAAACGCTCCGCCGATGTGGAACGCGTCATCGATAAACAAAAAGTGGTAGTAAAAGAATATTATGCCGACCTGAGAATTCGGGTGCGTTCCGGCTGGACGGTATACTCCCCCGGTGACAGACAGATTGTTGACCGCAACGGTTTTTCGGATGAAATGCGCTGGAATGGTACCGGTGATTCACCCCAGCAGGCATTGAATAAATTGCCCGTGAAAAGAAAAGCTATTAACGAATCCGGTTATTATTCAGGTAATCAGTATGCTTACCGGATTTCCCCGTCCTGGTTTACAGAGAACAGAGTCTACTTTAAATCAGGGAATGACGATTTTAAAGCGGCGCATAAACTGGTAAAAAAAGGCAGATGGCAGGAAGCCGTACCCATCTGGAATAAACTGAGTGCCAGTCCCGACACGGAAACAGCCGGTCGTGCCTGTTATAATATGGCCCTTGCCAGCGAAATGGAAGGCAAACTCGATCTGGCCTACGAATGGGCCAACAGAGCATGGCAACAACACCACCTCAAAAAGTCCAGATATTATATCAATATCCTGTCAAACCGCATTAATCAGCAAAAACAACTGGATCTTCAGATGCAATAACTGATGAATGTTTGGAATTAATACGATGATAACCAGTTTGGTAAATGGTTGATCGGATGTTGAAAAATATTCGGTTGCAAAATCAGGCAACAGTTTGAAAAGCCTTAACTTCGTTCTATCATTCCGGACTTACCGGTATATCTTTTTTTATTCAATTCAATAGCAAGACTATGAGAGGCAAGACTTTTGCTGAAAAGATCCTCGGAGCCGAAGCCGGGGCGATCGTTTTTCGAAAACCGGACATTATCCTTACTCACGACAATACATCCAGTATTGCCGGTACCTTCGCAAAAATGGGTGGCGAAAAAGTGTTCGATCCCGATCAGTTGCTGGTCGTTCTCGATCACAACGCACCTCCTACCAATGCAAAACTGGCCAATGACTACCAGAAAATCCGCGATTTTGTTACCAGTCAGGGCATAACAAAATTTCATGATGTTGGCAAAGGCATTTGTCATCAGATAGTTTCACAGTACGCCCGGCCTGGAATGATCGTTGTCGGGAGCGACAGTCATACCTGCACTGCAGGTGCGTTCAATGCGTTTGCTGCGGGAATCGACCGTACCGAATCCGCCGGACTGTGGAAACAGGGCGAAACATGGTTCAGAGTCCCCGGAAGTCTGAAAATTACCCTTCGGGGGAGGCTTCCCGAAGGGGTGTTTGCCAAAGATCTTTCGTTGTGGATCATCGGTATGATCGGTTCCAGCGGTGCCGATTATCTTTCCATCGAATACCATGGCGATGGAGTTAAATCACTGTCGATTGCCGACCGCATGACCATCGCCAACCTGGCTTCAGAAATGGGTGCCAAAAATGCGGTTTTCCCGGCCGATGATGTGCTTTTTACATGGCTTGGTAGCAGTGTTGCCGGCACATGGGCAGATGAGGATGCATCGTATGTGCGCGAAATCGACATACGTCTGGATGAGCTTTTTCCCGTAGTTGCAGCCCCTCACCATGTGGATAACGTTAAAGCTCTCTCGGAAGTTAAAGGAGTTAAACTCAATCAGGCGCTTATCGGCACCTGTACCAACGGACGTATTGAAGATCTGCGTGAAGCCGCCCGGATTCTCAAAGGACAATCGGTGCCTGTGAATTTCCAGTTGCTCATTATTCCAGCGTCGCAGGAGATTTATATGCAGGCAATGGAGGAAGGTCTGATCCGTATTTTTATTGAATCCGGTGCAAATGTGCTTGCTCCCAGCTGCGGCCCGTGCCTTGGAACCGGACAGGGAATTCCGGCCGACGGGTACAACGTAATTTCAACGGCAAACCGCAATTTTAAAGGCAGAATGGGAAATAAAGAGTCGTCCATCTACCTGGCATCTCCCGCGGTGGTAGCCTGGTCGGCACTTAAAGGTGAAATCGCCGATCCCCGAGGAAACGGGTATTCCGACAAATTCCCATATACCGTCGAACAAAGCAAAACCGTTGATATCGAATCGGGTGACGATCGCTATACCGCCGGAGTCTGGAATTACGCCGATGTGGATAACCTCAACACCGACCAGATGTTTGCCGGTAAATTTACATACGAGATCAATAGTTCTGAAGCAGAAAAGATAATGCCATTCCTGTTTAAAGGTTTTGACGACAGCTTCTCCGAACGGGTGAAAGCGGGCGATATTATTGTTGCCGGAGCCAATTTCGGTTGCGGAAGCTCACGTGAGCACCCCTCCGTCGGACTTTCATATGCAGGAATAAAAGCGGTGATCTGCAAGTCGGTAAACCGGATTTTTTACCGGTCATCGGTTAACCAGGGACTTCCAATCATCCTTCTGCCCGAAGCCGTTGATGCCTATAAACATAGCGATTCCGTTGAAATTGATTTTGCCGGAGGCAAGGTAATTGTTGCCGGAAAAGTATTTGGATTTTCACCTCTGCCGTCAAAACTAATGGGCATTTTTGAATCCAAGGGACTCGTAAATTATGTTAAATCAATGGCATAAAAGTTTTTTTGAGTAATTTTGCACCGGCCGTGGAAATTTCTGCGGCCGGTTTTAATATCCGCAGGTACTAAAAAAAACGATGGAAAAAGGCCGGGTACGAAGGCTAAAACAACTGGTAACAGCCGTTCTGATTATTTTTATTACGCTGGGTCTTTACTTTCTGCTTCGGCATTCTCTGCCCAAGTATGCAGGACGTGTGCCATTTTTACTGCTTTTGTTTGCCATCGACTACCTTCTCTACAGTAGTCTGCATCCCTCATGGCAAAATCTGCGGTCTTTCGTAAGAGTGGTCTTTGCCTTTCTGTGGTGGATGCCAATCGTTGTTTTAACGCTTTTTCTGGCTTCCACGGCTTTGGTTCCGATGCAGGAGATGGGAAGTTTCTTCCGGATAGTTTTACCGGGATTTGCGCTGATGGCATTCATTGCAAAGTCCATCATGCTCCTTCCGCTGCTGCCAGCATTTTTAATTCGGTTAACCGATTTGTTTTCAAACCTTTTCGGAAGGAAATTGCCCTCTTCCGGGAAACGCACATTCATTATTTTAAAAAAAATGGGAATTTTCTTTGGCAGTATTGCCTTTGCCGGCCTTCTCGTCGGAAGTACAATATGGGTTTATAAATTTAAAACTCACCGCATCAGTATTCGCATTCAAAACCTGCCGGATTCACTGGAAGGATTAAGGATTGTTCAGCTATCCGACATTCATCTGGGAAGCTGGTTGTCTGCTAGTCCGTTGCGCAAAGCCGTTGAACAGGTGAATGCCCTCAAACCCGATATCGTTGTTTTTACCGGCGATATGGTAAACTACAGCACTGCAGAAGTCAGAGGATTTGAAACTACTCTGGCCCGGCTGAAGGCACCTCTCGGCATTTATGCTATCCTTGGAAATCATGATTACGGCGATTATGTTTCCTGGAATACGGAAGATGAAAAGGAAAAGAATCTTCAACAGCTCGTTGAGTTTTATAATTCTCTGGGCTGGAAGTTGCTCAGAAATGAAACGTCGGTGATTGAGAGAAATGGCGGATCTATTTTACTGGCCGGAGTCGAAAATTGGAGTGCGACCGCCCGATTTCGCAAATACGGAGATCTGTACCAGACAATGAAGGGTGTCGGACTGAAAGATGTCAATATTTTGCTTTCCCACGACCCTACTCATTGGGAAGCAGAGGTTTCCGATCGTTTTCCGGAGTTTGATCTTACCCTTTCCGGCCACACTCACGGCATGCAAATGGGTATAGAAGCTTTTGGGTTTAAATGGAGCCCTGCACGATATATTTATAAAAACTGGGCTGGATTGACCGAAAAGGCAAATCCGGATGGTCGTAAAAATTACCTGTATGTTAACCGTGGCCTGGGACATATAGCTTATCCCGGAAGGGTCGGAATACTTCCTGAAATTACTTTGATAACCCTTCGGAAATAAGAGATTTGATTAACCCAATGTTTCAATCTTTCCTGAATAAGACTCTCTATTAACGTTAACAGAAGTACTCAGAGTCTGAACCATTCACTTACCCTGTTGGCTACCTGGCAGTTGTCCTTTACATGCTTAAACTCATTGGTGTGTTTATTATACATGTAATCTTTTGCCCATTCCATATGGTTGGCGCCAATTTCGGCAAGCGCTGTCAGTATGGTGCCGAGTTCATCGCTGGTCATTGTAGGATGAAGCGAAAGGCGGACCCATCCTGGTTTTTGCGATAAGTCACCATGATTGATTAACTCCGTGATACGTTTTGAATGTTCATGGCTGACGTCGAGCAGGTAATGGCCATAGGTGCCGGCACAGGCGCATCCTCCTCTCACCTGGATTCCATAGCGGTCGCTGAGCAGTTTTACTACGAGGTTGTAATGTATGTCGTCAAAATAGAAGGAAATTACCCCGAGTCGCTTACGCTGTTTATCGGCCAGTATATGCAAACGGGGGATGGTGTCGAGCCCTGTAAACGCCTGTTCCAGTAATTGCTCCTCGCGAAGCGCTATATTGGCAGTCCCCATTCTGTCTTTAAGCTCCAGGCATAAGGCTGTCCGAATGGCTTGCATAAATCCCGGAGTTCCACCGTCTTCACGCGATTCTATGTCGTCCACATACTTGTACTCACCCCAGGGATTTGTCCAGTCAACCGTTCCTCCGCCGGGCTGATCGGGTGTGCGGCTTTTGTACATAGAGCGGTCGAAGATCAGCACTCCCGACGAGCCGGGTCCGCCAAGGAATTTGTGCGGCGAAAACATTATGGCATCCAGCTTTTCCATGGGGTCTTCGGGGTGCATGTTCATGTCGGCGTATGGTGCCGATGCAGCAAAGTCGATGAAACACAATCCTCCGTGCTCATGCATAACGCGGGCAAGCTCATGATACGGAGTCGACACTCCCGTTACATTGGAGCAGGCCGTAAATGCGCCAATCTTCAGCGTCCGGTCGCTGTATTTTTCAAGCTGCCGTCTCAGTTCATCCGGGTCAACAAGAAGATCCTTGTCGGGCGGCAATACCACTACATCCACCATGGTTTCAAACCAGGATGTATGATTGCTGTGGTGTTCCATATGGGTAACAAAGACTACCGGTCTGTCGCTTTCTTTCAGACAATGATGATCGGACAGCTGACCGCACATTTTTAATCCCAGCATACGCTGAAATTTTACCACTACGCCGGTCATTCCGAAGCCGGAAGTGATAATTACATCATCCGGACCGGCGTTAACATGCTTTTTTATGAGTTTATGGGCTTCGTGGTAGGCCCTGGTCATTGATGTGCCCGTTTCGCTTGTCTCCGTATGGGTATTCCCTATAAAGGGACCTATGTCGTTTGTCAAACGTTCCTCTATCGGACGATAAAGCCTCCCGCTGGCAATCCAGTCAGCATAAATTAGTTTCTGACGGCCATAAGGTGTATCGTACTCAAGGTCATGACCAATGGTATTCTGTCGGAAGGATTCGAAGTACTTTTCCATAGGATGGCAGCATTTCTTGAAGTGGATGCAAATGTCATAAAAAAAAGTCATCCGAAACCATAAACAGCCGGTCGTACAAAAATTTTAAAAAGTAGGATTCCGTAAGTTCAGTCGCCTTGAGCAATCTGCATGCGGGTAATCTCTACACTTCCTCCTTCAGAGTAGACTGAAATCCAGTTATTGTCTTCACGATACCATTTGTCCTGTACACTTACCCGTACAAGGTAGTCTCCGTTTTCATCGGAGGTAATACTTCTAAGCACGATACCTCCGTTACGGGCACTGCCCTTGCCGTAGTTTATGTATATCTTTGGATCCGTTTCACTTGTTTTCCGCGCTTTTATTGAGATGTAATTGTTTTTGCGTAGGCGCATTTCAATCGGAGTGAAATTGAATTTCTTTTCCTCATCCGTGTTTATTGAAATAGTGGAAGGCACAAGGTCAATCATTGCATGATCCTCCAGGTATTTCCTGATCTTTTTGACCATCTCCGCCGGATAGGTCTCGTCTTCTTTCGCCTGAGAGGCAGCATTATACGCATCTATCGCCTGGTCGTAGATCTTGTCCTGATAAAGACGGTCGGCATTAAGTATAATTTTATTATAAGCATCCAGCTTATTGCGGGCTCTTTCCATTAAAATGGTTCTTGCTGCCAGTAATTTATCTTTTGGATGTTTCTCTTCGGGCTTTAATTCGGAAGCCAGCTCATAATACCGCAATGCACTGGTGTAATCGCCTTCTGCAAATAAACGGTCGGCGGAACCAACGGCTTCAAGGTATTCACGATCCTGTTCCATTCTTTGTTCCTCGAGCTTGCCGGTTATTAACTGTACCTTTGCTGCAGCATGCGATTCCCCCGGCCTGATCTGCAGAGCTTGCCGGTAAAGCGCAAGGGCTCCCTTCAGGTCGTTTTCGGAATAATGCCGCCCGGCCTCACTTACCAAACGGAGAAATTGTTCGTTTTCTGAACGTTTTGTTCCAATTAAACCGATCTTTTCAACAGGGTACTTTTCTCCGGGCTTGATCTGTAAGGCGTTTTGGTATGCTGTTTCTGCCTCATCCCAGTTGCCTGAATCAAATTTCTCGTCACCCAGGGCAATGGCCGAATTGTATTGCTGCTCCAATTCTTGCTGCTCTCCGAGTATTCTGGAAATTTCATTCAGTCGGCCTGCCGGATAAGCTTCTCCGGGCTTCAGGCCCAAAGCTCTCTGATACGATGTTTTAGCTGATGCATAGTCTTTTGCAGACATATCTCTGTCGCCTTCACGGATGGCCTGACTGTAATTTTCTTCAAGTACTTTCAGGTCTGCATTGATTTGTGCAATCCTGTCCAGCTGAGCGGAAGGGTAGGGGTCATCTTTTTTCAGAGATTGGGCTTCACGGTATCGTCTTTCAGCTAACGGATAGTTGCCTGCAGCAAACTTGTCGTCTGCATCTGCGATAATCTGTTGGTATTCATTTGATAACGCCCGTTCCGATTCAATTGCCTTTTGCGTCAGCTCACGCTGCGCGAGCGGATACTTCTCGTCGGGTTTCAGATTGATGGCATTTTCGTAAGAAATCAGTGCGTTTGCATAGCTCTTTTCGTGGAAGAAGACGTCTGCCTCCCGAATATGTCGATCGTAGTTCTCATCCAGCGATTTTCTTTCCTCCAGTATTCGGTTAATGGCACTAATGCGCTCCCGCGGATGTTTTTCGCCATCCCGGATGGTAAGGGCATTCTGGTACAAATCAAGTGCCTGCCCGTAATTGCCGGCATCGTACTTTTGATCGGCATCCTTGATTATACCTTCATACCTTAATCTTTGCGCTTCAAGTTCCTTAAGCTGTTTTTTAATTGCCTCAACCTGCCCTGCCGGATATTTTTCGTCCGGTTTCATCTGTTGTGCCTGCTGGTAATGAGCAAGAGCATCATCGTATTCGGAATTTCCAAATTCCCTGTCTGCATCGGCAATCAGTGAGGCATAGCGTTCTTCCTTCGATCGGTTCTCAGCCAGTTTGCTTTCAATCAATGCGATTTGCTCTGCGGGATATGTCCGTGAGGGGAAGAGTGCTGCTGCCTTACGAAAGGCTTCCAGTGCAGCATTCAGGCTTCCGGAGGAAACATGCGAATCTGCTTCGGCAATAAGTTGCTCGTATTCACGGTTCGATTTCTGAATGGCAGCCAGCTTTTCCTCAATTTCCCGAATGCGGGCTGCGGGGTATTCTTCTCCGGGTTTAAGTGTCAGAGCCCTGGAATATTCCAGTTTCGCTTCTTCCGCTTTGTCCTGTGCAGCGAAGGCGTCACCGGCCTGTATGGCTTTTTCATATGCCGCTTGTGCCGCCTTACGTTCATTAAGCATATCACGGATCTTTGCAATTTGTCCGGAAGGATAGGGTTCTCCCGGTCTGAGTTCAATGGCTGTGTTGTAATGAGTAAGTGCTTCTTCCGGATAACCGGCTTCAAACCTGCTGTCGGCCGATGCAATTGCCTGCTGATACAGTTTCTCCTTTTCCGCATCCCGGGCAGCCTGCAGTTGCAGGGCAATTAACGTCAGCTGTTTTTGGGGATATTCCGATCCGGGTTTGAGCTTCAGAGCATTTTCATATGCTGTGCGCGCATCTGAGGGTTTGTTTTCTGTCATCAGACGATCGCCCTCCGCAACGGTAAGGTTGTAGTCATCCTCCAGCTTTCTGCGCTGTTCAAGGATATTGTTTGCTTTTTCAATCTGGGAAGCAGGGTATTTTTCGCCGGGAAGGATTTTCATTGCCTGGGTGTAGGCCGGAACGGCAGCTTCAAAATCTCCGGATGCATAAAGTCTGTCGGCTCCTGCAATGGCAGCATCGTAACTGGCTCTGGCATCTTTCATCTGAGCCATTCCTTCGGCAACCCGTTCCAGCATACTTTTCGGGTAGTTTTCGCCCGGCTTTATTTTCAGCGCCTGTTCATATTTTACCCGGGCTGTCGCGAAGTCACGACTCATATAGGCTTCATCGGCATCGGAAAGGGCTTTCTCGTACGATTCAGCCTGAGCCTTACTGGCTGCCAGCCTGCTGTCTATTTCCCGGATTTTTTGCATCGGATAATTTTCGCCGGAATCTGTTTCCGAAGCGGCTACGTATGCTTCTCTGGCACCTTCGAGGTCACCGGCGGCCAATTTCTGATCGCCCAGTTTAATATGCCCGGAATAAATCTCTTTTCGTGTCTTAAGTTCGGCAACTTTACTGCATTGGCAAATTGCTCGGAGGCAAGAGTATAACTACCCGACTGCATCAGACGGTTTCCGCTCTCCATAGCAGAGGCAAAACGGGCTTCGTCTTCCGGGTCGATGTAAACTTTCCGGATTTGAGCCAGTTTGTCCTTTGGATATTTGGCCGATGGATCTATACTCAGAGCCTTCTGATACTCGGCTTTGGCCTTTGCATAATCGTCTGCTTTAAGAAAATCCTCGCCTTTCAGAATAGCTTCCTCAAACTGTTTTAAACGTCCCGGATCCAGTGACTGCGCAGCGGACAGCAACGGCATCATGTTAAGAGCAATTAATAAAATAAAGCCGGATAACAGACTATCCCTGTATTTAATTCGATTCATTGTTGGTCGGTACAATTAGTTTTTGAACGTATTGTTAAAACGCAGGGAACCCCGTTTTATTGGTTGATGATGGAATCAGCCTGTGCAAGAATGAGGCCATCCTTCATGACAAGCCTCCTGTCCGACATCCCGGCCAGTTCTTCGTTATGTGTAACGATAAGTATGGTTTGTCCGAATTTTTCACGCAAGTCGAAAAACAAACGGTGCAATTGCCGGGCATTTTCCGAGTCAAGATTTCCGGAGGGCTCATCGGCCATGAGCACCGATGGCCTGTTAATCAATGCACGGGCAACCGCAATGCGCTGTTGTTCACCGCCCGACAATTCAGAAGGCTTGTGCGATGACCTGTCGGTAAGATTTAAAAATTCAAGGATCTCCATAGCATTCCGCTCGGCCTCCCTCCGCCCTGTTCCGGCTATGAATGCAGGAATACACACATTTTCAAGGGCTGTAAATTCTGGCAGCAAATGATGAAACTGAAAAATAAAGCCTATTTTCCGGTTACGGAATTCTGCCAGTTTTTTATCGTTTAACATGCCGGGGTTAATCCCGTCAACCTCCACCTCGCCGCTGTCGGGCCTGTCGATAGTACTAAGTATATGTAGAAGGGTGGATTTACCGGCACCGGAAGCTCCCGTAACAGATACAATTTCTCCCTTTCCTATCCCGATGGATACCCCCTTCAGAACATTCAGGTTGCCGTATGACTTGGTAATTTCCCGTGCCCGTATCATTTTCGATGTTTTAACTGATTGCAAAGGTAACAGTTTCAACGAAAATTTGATTGTCCGCCAGCTACAAGGGGTAATCCTCACTGTTTAATCGGAGGATAAAAAGGATAAAGAAACCGGTATATCAGAAATAATGCTAAGGAACGACAAAAATACCCCTGCCTGCCCTTTGTCCCCTTCATATAAGTTAAAAGTTTAAGGGGATGCCGGACAAGATTATCAGACAAAGCAGACTGTAGTGTTAGTCAACTACAAAATCTTCTTCGCTTACTTCGATCTCAAGGTCTGCACCAATCAGCTCAGCCAGCCATTTATAGCCGTTTTTTACAATCAGTCTGATTTTGATGTAACCCATGATGGGGAATTTTAGTGTTGCTGTCATAGTCAGATATACATTTAACGGATTCAGAGTCTTTAAACCGGTGTGTCCACTGGTATAAAAATTAATAACTTTCCACCTTAAAAGTAATCCTGTTTATATGATCTTATATAACAAAAATGACGAAAGTTCCAGTTATATGATAAATGCAGATTATCCGTATCAGTTCAAGGTTCCGGTTTAAGAGCGGGATGTAATTTAAGACAGGGAAATGAATGCATCATTGCTTCTTTCTCTTAAGCATCAGATAGTCGAGGTGGTATAGAGCCTTTATGCTGAACATATTGAGCTGACTTGCGTCAAACAGTTCCCGCAGGTTCTCGCCCATACTCAGATAGTGCCTGTCATCCTCGGAAAGTATGGCATTCTTCCAAACCAGACTGAGCATACTTCCCGGAGCAAATTCCCAGTCGAGGTTCAGATCGAGGCTGAAGAAATTGTAGTTGTAATTGGCATTATAAACCAGATCCGGATCGGGAGAGAGATGCCCGTTTTCATTAAGAGTATAAAAGCCGGAATATACTGCCGTTTGCCAGAAATGTCGTACAAACAAACTGGCAGAGATGTGACGGCTGACCATATAGCGCCCTGAAAATGCATTTTCAAGCGTCATAATGTCGCGTTCTCCAAACCAGACGGTTTGGGTATTATGTCCGACAAAACCCAGATTTGCCGGGTTATAGCCAAGGCCTGTCGTATGTCTGATGGCAAGGCGGTTGTTGATGCGCCAGATGGGCTCCAGTTCGAACCAGGTAGCGAATCTGTCATCAAAATCAAGCGTGTATTCCAAATTGCCGTCGAGTGCAAAAGGTTTGCGGTAATCGCTGGAGAACCCAAAATTAGTTTGAAAATATCCCGGATCGAGATAGTAGAGGCCTTGGATGCGCGGCTCGTAATAATCGTGTCTGTCCCATGGCGAAACGGTGGCTCCCCACCAGATTGTGAAATAATTTCTGAAGGTTGTATTGCCTTTGTATGCCATAGTAGTATTGATGTTTTTCTTGTCATCAAGAGATCTGATCTGGTCAAATCCAAGACTTTGAGAAAAATTCAAAAACCTTCCGAATGGTTCATATATCCTGTAACTTATATAAGCTCCCCTGTTTTGCTGATTTCTGTATCGGTTAATGCCTATGTCATTAATATTGTAGTGCTTATCAAGAGCACTCTGGTATAGGCTGAACTGAAACTTCCCCCTGCTTTTCATAAAAAACAACCCGTAATTATATCCGGTATATTTCTCGCCTGAATCAAATTCGGTATTATCAGAAGCCTTGTTCCAACTGGAGGCCGACAAATTCATGCCGATAAAATAAGTTTTTGTTTTATTGCCGATGGTGGCACCTCCGCCGGTCACATTCGAGTCATCCCACCCCGAAGGTCTGGATACGTTGGTATTAATCAGATAAACGGAGGAGTTGTTCGGCAGAGCTTGATCGATTACGGTAATATTATAGTTTGTAACCGGATCGGTGAGCAGATCCCGTTCGTCTCCGCTTACAGTATCCCTGGCAGTGGCCCAGGTGTTGCCGGTAACCGCATTGAATACACCGATGCCAAGCCCGCCGGAGGTTCTTCCGCTTAATTTAGCGGCATTAAGCAAACGGGCCGTAACCGGATTGTGCGATAACATTTCGTTTGGTTCGAGCACATCTTTAACCGCATTGTATTTCAAAGGAGTTCTGCCAATGCGTCTTGAATAAAATAAGTCGCCCTTATTGAACAAATCCGTTCCTTCGTTGAAAAAAGTACGGTTTTCGTCGTATATCAGTTCAAGACCGGTCAGATTCTTCTGGATTTTATCGGATTGTACCTGGCTGAAGTCGGGAAGCAGAATCATATCAAAGGTAAAGCTTTCGTTGATCCCGTATTTCAGATCCATTCCGCCGTTAAATGCTGAAGACCATGGATCGCTGCGAAAATCAGGGTCGCTGTTGTGCTGTACATTTCCGGAAACATAGGGTGTAAAAGCGAGCCTGAGCGGTGGTTTAATATTCTCAAAGCCAGTTAATTTACCCCAGTGCACCTGGATATTTCCCGTGCCTTTTTCTTCCAGAGCCCAGTGTAACTGTTCGCGGTAACGCCTGATTTTTCGTATTGCCTGAAATCCCCAATCCTGTAAGGGTCGGGCAGGAAACCTAAGGGCGGAATAGGGAATTCTGAATTCCGCAACCCATCCGTGACTGTTAATTCCAACTTCACTGTTCCATACTGCATCGTAGGTGCCGTCGAGCATGCGTTCATCAACCTGTATGCCGGATGCTGAAACGGCAAAAATGTATGCATCCTGATGGTTATTGTAAGTATCGAATGCTATTCCGAAATAATCTGCATTCAAATTGTCGTTGTCTCTTTCACCCAGTTGCCTGGCAATACTGTCGGGCGCAGGGTCCTTCATCACCGCTGCGACGTATACTGCTTCGTCATCATAAAAAAGATAAACCACGGTTTCAAAGCTTGGATCGGCATTTGAAACCGGCTCAAACTGCCTGAATCCTGTAAGCACGGTTGCCCCTTCCCACTCCCCCGGAGATATTTCGCCATCAATCTGAGGAGATGAGTGTGTGCGGGTCATGGCTGCAGAAGGAGGAATGTCGGCTTTAACGGTTGCGGTGCCGGTAAAAAGAACCCAAAGTGCGAAAATCAGAAACGCAGTATTTTTCATATAACGAAAAGAAAGCATAGAATAGATGAATCGAATGCTGTGCTGGAGTGAATGAGATTATTCCGCCTAAAGACCAATTTCATGAACATTAAGAGTGAAAACTTTTTATATTTGATTGAACTGACTGCCCGCTCATTTGTTTAAGCCAGTGTTTACGGACAAAAATAAAAGATTTTTTTGTCTGTTTGATCGAAATCCTTTTTCTCCTGCGAAATGTTCTATCTAAAATAATTTTATATGAATCTACACGAATTTCAGGCCAAGAAAATCCTTAGCTCATACGGGGTGCCGGTTCCTTTTGGAATTGTTGCTGATACTCCGGATTTTGCTGTTGAAGCAGCAGAAGCAATACAGGAGAAAACCGGTTCGGACCGCTGGGCTGTTAAAGCCCAGATCCACGCAGGAGGAAGAGGAAAAGGCGGTGGCGTTAAAATTGCTAAATCTCTTCAGGAGGTCAGAGAAAATTCTTCCCAGATCATCGGGATGAACCTGGTAACCCCACAAACGGGACCCGGTGGTAAACTTGTTGGTAAGGTTTTGATTGAACAGAATATTTTTTATCCGGGAGAAAGCGAACCCCTCGAATTTTATATGAGTATGCTGCTCAACAGGGCTACCGGACGGGTTATGGTAATGTATTCCACTGAAGGCGGAATGGATATTGAAGAAGTTGCTGCCTCTACTCCTCACCTCATTTTTACCGAGGAAGTTGACCCCAGAGTTGGACTTCAGGATTTCCAGTGCAGAAAAATTGCCTATAACCTGAAACTGGATGGAGTCGCTCACAAGAATATGCAGAAATTTGTGAAAGGTCTATACAAAGCCTATATGGGCAGTGATGCTGCTTTGCTTGAAATCAATCCGGTTTTCAAAACATCCGATAATCTGATTATGGCGGCCGACTGCAAGATGCGCCTTGATCAAAATGCGCTTTTCCGTCATCCCGACCTGCTTGAAATGCGCGACCTGGCCGAAGAGGATCCTGCGGAAGTAGAAGCCGGAGCACACCATCTGAATTATGTCAAGCTAAGCGGAAATGTTGGATGTATGGTCAATGGTGCAGGTCTGGCGATGGCTACCATGGATATTATCAAGCTATCGGGCGGCGAACCTGCCAACTTCCTCGACGTAGGCGGCACGGCAAATGCAGAGAGGGTAGAACAGGCATTTCGCATTATAATGAAAGATCCGAATGTAAAGGTAATTCTTGTAAATATCTTTGGCGGAATCGTCCGTTGCGACCGCGTAGCTCAGGGAATTGTAGATGCATACCGCAATATTGGTTCAATCAATATTCCCATCATCGTGCGGCTTCAGGGTACAAATGCCGAGGAGGCTAAAGTGCTGATTGAAGAATCCGGACTTGAGGTGTATTCAGCCGTACTTCTGCAGGAAGCTGCTGAGCTTGTTACAAAAGTACTTCAGGATTAACGGCAGAGATGCCGCAGCACTCCTCTGGGATGCTTTTTTTACCAAAGGATGGATTTTGCCCCGGTTACTGTTTTTCAGGATCGGGGCAGAATATTTTAAGTGGCCAAAAAAAACGACCGGGATAAACCCGGCCGTTTTCACCAAAACACATAGAGAAAACTATTTCGTGTACTCTGCAACGATATCCTTAACGCCATCCGGAGCTACACGACCGTAAACTTTCTCTCCAACCAGCACAACGGGTGCCAGTCCGCAGGCACCTACGCAACGCAGGCAAGCAAGAGAAAATTTGCCATCGGGAGATGTTTCTCCAACATTGATGTTGAGGATACGTTTGAATTCGTCGATCACCTTCTCGGCACCGCGAACATAACAAGCGGTGCCAAGGCAGATGGATACAGGATATTCTCCCTTGGGAAGCATGGTAAAGAATGAATAGAAGGATACCACACCGTAAACGTGGGCAACCGAGACGCTGAGTTCCTTGGCAATTACTTCCTGTACTTCGGCAGGCAGATAGCCAAAGAGACCCTGTGCCTTATGCAGCACATTGATCAGTTCGCCCTTGTCGTTTTTAAACGACTTGCAGATAGCCTTGAGTTCGTCGAGCTTTTCTGCGGATAATTTTATATTTGCCATGATATGGGTTCTTTAAATGTTGTTGAAACTCGGAATTTTCATCTGCAAACGCCGGATTATTCCACCACCTTGATTTCTTTGCTCTTGTCGAAATAGTGAGTATGTAACAGATGATGCGATTTTTCACTCATCGGTTTGCCCAGGAATTCTTCATAAAGCTGAATGATGTATGGGTTTTCGTGCGATTTACGGATTGTTTTTCCGGCATCTTCACGGTAGATTGCTTTCTGACGGGCCTTGAGGATTGACGAATCGCCATGGTGCAGGGGCTGTCCGCCGCCTCCGATGCATCCGCCCGGACATGCCATAATCTCAATGGCATGGAAACTCGATTTTCCATCTTTAATGTCCTGCAACAACTTTCTGGCATTACCCAGTCCATGTGCAATACCTATCCTGATTGGCAACCCGTTGAAATCGATGGTAGCTTCACGAATGAAATCCATTCCTCTAAGTTCTTCAAAATCAACTTTCTCGAGTTTCTTGCCGGTGTGTACTTCATAAGCGGTACGCACTGCAGCTTCAATAACTCCGCCTGTTGTTCCGAAAATTACGGCAGCACCGGTTGATTCTCCAAGCGGGTTGTCGAAATCCTCATCTTCCAGATCGTTGAAATTAATGTTAGACTGCTTTATCAGGTGAGCCAGCTCCCGGGTCGAGATAGAGAAATCAACGTCGGGATTGCCGTCTGTGGCAAATTCTTCACGCTGACATTCGTATTTTTTGGCCAGACAGGGCATGATTGAAACGACAACCATATCGTCACGTTTTACACCTATCTTCTCTGCAAAGTATGTCTTTGCAATAGCCCCGAACATCTGCTGCGGGCTGCGCGCCGTTGAAGGGATATCGCGCATATCGGGAAACTGATGTTCGAAAAAGTTGACCCATCCCGGACAGCATGAAGTAAGAATCGGCAGGGGAACATCCTTGTCGCCGTTCAGATGGCGGGTAAGACGATCCAGCAATTCTGTCCCTTCTTCCATAATGGTAAGGTCGGCGGCAAAATCGGTGTCAAATACGTAGTTGAATCCAAGCCTTCTGAGCGCTGCAGCCAGTTTCCCGGTTACCAGGGTGCCTGGTTCCATCCCGAATTCTTCACCCAAAGCAGCTCTTACAGCCGGTGCTGTTTGTACAACTACTGTTTTGGTGGGGTCGGCAAGCGCGCGAATTACCTGATTGGTATGGTCTACTTCTGTGAGTGCTCCGGTCGGGCAAACCGCAACACACTGTCCGCAATACGTGCATTCGCTGTGATCAAGATTCATCTCGAAAGCAGGAGCCACAACCGACATAAATCCGCGGTTTACGGCCGAAAGTACGCCAACGGTTTGTACTTCGTTACACATCATCTCGCACCTGCGGCACATAATGCACTTGTCCACGTCGCGGATAATGGCAGGGGAGGTGTCTTCACGGTAGGTTGACTGTTCGCCTTCGTAGTGTATTTTTCGTACACCGAATTCCTGAGCCATGGTTTGCAACTCGCAATCCCCATTTTTAGCACAAATTAGGCAGTCGGTCGGGTGATCGGAAAGAATCAGCTCAAGAACCGTTTTGCGTGAATTAAGTACCCTGATGTTGTGGGTGTTGATTACCATGCCATCGAGGCACTCGGTAACACAGGCAGGAGCCAGGTTACGGCGGCCTTCAACTTCTACCACACAAATGCGGCAGCCGGCAGGTTTGTTTTCGATGTTAAGGTCGTGCAGATGAAGGTAACACAGAGTTGGAATATGGATGCCAGCCTCCTTTGCAGCTTTCAGTATTGTGGTGCCCTTGGCAACCTCAATTACCTTGTTATCTATGGTTATTTTTACAGTTTCCATTTTTGCTCCGGTATTATTTGATATAAACAGCATTGAATTTGCACTTTTCCATACATGCGCCACACTTGATACAGGTAGTCTGATCAATCACATGAATACCCTTACGTTCGCCGGCAATGGCATTAACGGGGCAATTGCGGGCACAAGCCGTACATCCCACACAGTTCTCTGCGTCAATGAAATACTGGAGTAATGCTTTACACTGTCCCGAACGGCATTTTTTGTCGGTTACGTGCTCAATGTACTCATCCCAGAAATTATCAATGGTTGATAATACAGGGTTGGGCGATGTTTGTCCAAGACCACAGAGCGCGGTATCTTTAATAACCGTACTCAGGTTCCTCAGACGGTCGATGTCTTCGCGTGTTCCTTTACCCTGGGTTATTTTATCGAGAATCTCATACAACCTCTTGTTTCCGATACGGCATGGCGAGCATTTTCCGCACGATTCCTCAACGGTAAAATCGAGATAAAACTTGGCAACGGAAACCATACAGTCGTCTTCATCCATTACGATCATACCGCCCGATCCCATCATCGAACCACTGGCAATCAGGTTGTCGTAATCGATGGGTACGTCAAGATGTTTTTCGGTAAGACAGCCGCCCGAAGGACCCCCGGTTTGAACAGCCTTGAATTTTTTTCCGTCCTTGATGCCTCCGCCAATCTCGTAGATTACCTCGCGAAGGGTAGTTCCCATGGGGACTTCAATAAGTCCAACGTTATTGATTTTCCCGGCAAGGGCAAACACTTTGGTGCCTTTCGACTTCTCAGATCCAATGCTCGAAAACCATTCAGCACCTTTATTAATAATTACCGGTACGTTGGCAAATGTTTCAACGTTGTTTACGTTGGTGGGTTTTTCAAAATATCCCGAAACGGAGGGGAACGGAGGCTTAACCGTAGGTTCACCCCTGTAACCTTCCATTGAGTGAATCAGGGCTGTTTCTTCTCCGCAAACAAAAGCTCCGGCTCCGTACCTCAGCTCAATATCGAAACTGAAATCCGAACCCAGAATGTTTTTCCCAAGAAGTCCGTACTCGCGGGCCTGCTCGATGGCAATCTTCAACCGGTTAATTGCAAGAGGGTATTCGGCGCGTATGTATACAAGTCCGTGTTCGCCACCGATGCAATAACCGCAAATGGCCATGGCTTCGATAACTGAATGGGGGTCCCCCTCAAGAATGGAACGATCCATAAATGCTCCCGGGTCTCCTTCATCGGCATTACATACAACGTATTTTATATCGGATACCGAACGGTTGGTAATCTCCCATTTCAGTCCGGTGGGAAATCCTCCGCCTCCGCGTCCGCGAAGTCCGGATTTCTTCATTACATCGATCACCTGCTGCGGGGTCATTTCGGTCAGGCACTTAGCCATGGCTTCATAGCCGTCGCGGGCGATGTACTCGTCGATGTTTTCCGGATCAATAAATCCGCAGTTGCGCAAAGCAATACGCAGCTGCTTTTTGTAGAAGCCCATATGCTTTGAGTCTGCAATGTGTTCCTGATTTTCAGGGTCAACATACAGCAACCGGTTTACTTTTCGCCCTTTAATCAGGTGTTCTTCAATGATTTCGCGGGCATCCTCCGGTGTTACCTGAGTGTAAAAGGTGTTGTCGGGCATTATTTTTACGATAGGGCCCTTTTCGCAGAATCCAAAACATCCTGTCGCAATCACCTGAACTTCATTGTCAAGTCCCTTGTCTGCGACAATTGTTTTCAGGTTGTCAAGCAACAAATCGCTTTGTGAAGCGTGACATCCTGTTCCGCCGCAAACCAATACGTGCATTTTATATTTTGCCATTGCAACTCCTCCTTATTTCTTTTCGATGGTTTCGTAATTTACGGGAATAATGCCTTCAACAAGCTCGCCGTTTTTTACATACTTTTCAATAATGTCGTCCGCCTTTTTGGCATCAACATAACCGAATACAACAGGTTCCTTGCCGGGAAGGGTAACTTCCACGGTAGGCTCGGCAAAGCAGTATCCCATGCAACCGGTTTGGGTTACAACTGCCTGGATGTTTCTCTTGTCGAATTCCTCAATAAAGAAATCCATCACCTGCTTGGCTCCCGAAGCAATTCCACAGGTAGCCATAGCAACGCGAACCTGCACAAGGCTTTCAGGGTTGTTGCTTTTTTCCCTGAGGCTCATCTTCCCCTGCTGGTTCTCCTTGATCTTCCGCAGGTCAGCCAATGATTTTACTTGTCCCATGTGTTTTAAATTTTGTTTGGTGTTGATTTTTATCCTGAAATCTTAATTTCTTTAAGGTTTTCTTCAATCATTTCTCTCAGAAACCGTATTACAGGAGCTTCTGAGATTGACATTCCTTCGAGCACTTCATTCACCTCGTCTGTATCAAAGGTGTAACTTCCATAAGGAGTAGTATGCCGGTAAATAAATCTCCTTTCGGGATTCGCCGCTGCCAGCAATACGATAGTCCCGGCAACATCGCCCAGCGGCTGACGGTCGAGATGACTTAAGCCAAAGCTTGCTTCTGCCACCGTACCTTTCCCTACTTCAGAGGCGATGCTTAAATGTCCGCCGGTCGACTCCGCATGTTGTTTAAGCAGAGGCAAACCCAGACCAACTTTTCGGGTGGTCCGGCTTGTAGTATAAGGATCCGTGACCTTTTCAAGCATTGCAGCCGGAATTCCTTTCCCGTTATCGGTAATTACCAGCTTCAGACTGTCGTCGGCCTCCGATTCGGTAATCGTTACCGAGATCTGCGAAGCTCCGGCAGAAATTGAATTTTGAACAATATCCATGATGTGCATGGCAAAGTCTTTCATCATAACCTGGCCTCCCTTCCGCCGGACCCTGAAAGAGCCAGTCTGAACTCTTCGAATGAGACGTTTTCCATCTTTATCCGTGTGAAAGCTGTTCCAATATCTTCCGGACAATGTGCATCGGAACCCCTTACAAAGGTTCGCCGGACTAAGTATGGGAATTGTTCGACAAATTCTTCCTTACTTGTGTGTCTCGAAAGCTCAAGAGCATCGGCCTTCAGATCGGGCGGTATAAAACCGAGCTGACTTATAAGACTGAACTTTGGCCGGTTGACGTGAGCAGGGATAAACAAACCGTTTAAACTCCTTACTTTTTCGCCGATCTGATCAATCCCATTAGATAAACCCGATATCAGAAGCTTCGGTTCCTCGTAAACGATGTTTTCGTTTTCATCAACAACTACCTGATATCCGAACCTGTCCGGATCGTTTTTAATTTCTGGAAGGTGTTCGTCGAGATATTCCTGAAATTGCTCCAGAATGTCAAATGTTTCAAAGAACGCAAGGCAGTGAACTTCCTCCCTGGTCGTGATCTCAACTCCGGTGTAAACGGTGAGGCCTGCCTTATCCGCCTCCAGCGCTACCATCCGGCATTGCCGGGTTGAGTTGTGATCGGTGATGCCAATGATGTCAATCTTTTTTTTCAGGGCTTCCCGTACAATGTTCCGCGGACTCATTTCCAGGCTTCCGCAGGGTGACAGTACGGTATGTATGTGAAGGTCAGCCCTGAATTCCTTCATCTCGTTTTTATTATCCCTTTAAAAGCTTGTATAATTTCCCGTTGATGGTAAACGTATCGTCATCGGTAACCAGCACCGTTATGTCCTCTTCGTTGCTTTGTTCTTCCATGTCGGGATCGGGTTTAAAGCCTTTCACCAGTATGATGCCTGCAAGATCTTTAAGTGAGGCAATAGCCATCACATTTTTATGCGTCTGGAGGGTAATCCAGAGTTCGCCTGCCTGAGCGCTTCCCATAACGTCGCTCAGGAGATCGGATGAATATCCGTTAATAACTTCCCGGTCGAGTCCGTTGGCTCCGGAAACAATTCGGAGGTTTAGTTTTTCTGCAATGTCTTTAATCTTCATAGTTAAATTCCTTTAAGATCCCTGTATTTGTTGGTTTTGCCAAAACCCCAGATCTCCTGCATGATGGCAACGGTTTCCTCCAGACTGAGTTCGCCCTTCTGTTCAAGTATCTTTTGAATAAAGATACAATAATTAATGGAGGCATTTCCGAGCGCAATGTCCTGAGCAAGAGACTGGCAGGTAGGCGCTCCGCAAATGCCGCAATCTACCATCGGGAGCAGCTGCATAATGCGGTTAACTTTTTCCATCTTGCGCATGGCTTCCGCCATATTCTCATCCAGTTTCATGATTGATCTGGGGGAGATTTTGCTTCTGATTTCTACTTTTTTAAGGAGATGATCCCTGCTTTCGCTGATGGGAGTGATGGCATCCGGATGCGGATTTTCGTCATCGGTCCTGTAATTATCGATGTGATTCCTGAGCCGTTCTGCGGTTAGGAAGCGGTTGCTGATGGTAAGCACTCCGCCGGCACAACTCTCGTCACAGGCCCTGAGTTCCAGAAAGTCTATATCAGTAATTTCTTCGTTTTCAAGCTTTTCGAGAAATTCAATTACATTATGGATTTCGTCGATGGCAAGGGAACGGCCTTCAATCCAGGCCGACTCACCGTTTGTAAGAGACCAGCAAATTTCTTTTCCCGAAAGGGGCGCACTTACAGGAAGAGCACAGCTCTGCTGATTGCGTTGCTTAACCTGACGGAACACCTTGCTGAACAGGATGTCCATGTTAATGACACCGGTTATGGGGGAGTCGGGGTCACCAACGGGATCCTTGATGGCTGCAATTTTTGCGGCACAGGGTGTTACGTAAAAAATTCCTGTTTCCTCATCCGCGGCACCCTGTCGTTTCAGTGATTTCCGAATGTGAATAGCAGAAATGTCGAGAGGTGGTTTCAACGGCATAATATTGTCGACCAGAGAAGGGAATTTTACCTGGATCAGACGAACGATAGCAGGACAGAACGATGAAATCAGCGGCTTTTTGTCGGAGTGTCTGGAAGCATAAGCTTTGATCGCCTCTGCAAGTATCTCCACCCCGTTTTCCACTTCAAATACATGCGTAAATCCGAGCTCCAGTAACACGCTGTGAATTTGCCTCAGCGACACATCCTCCGGAAACTGCCCAGTAAATACCGAAGGCAGGAGCGCAACACGGTATTTATAATCGAAAATTCTGCTGAAATCGTCCTGATCGATAATGATGGCACTTACCGGACAAACCCGAAAGCACTCCCCGCAGTCAACGCAGCGGTCATCATACAGAACCGACTTGCCGTGTTTAACCCGGATGGCTTCGGTCGGGCACACGTTCATGCAATGGGAACAGCCGATACACAGATCTTCCCGGATCTTGAGTGCATGGTGAAAAGTGTTGTGTTCCATTGCTATAGGGGATTAACTGTTTAAGTATACGGTCATTGCAACCGTGGTGCCAGTGCCGACTTCAGAAGTAATTTTCAGCAGGTCGCTGTTGTTTTTGATGTTTGGAAGCCCCATGCCGGCTCCGAAGCCCATTTCTCTGACTTCCTGTGAAGCAGTGGAATAACCCTGCTGCATCGCCAACTCAATGTCGGCAATGCCAGGGCCCTTATCTACCAGCTTCATTTCAATTTTTTCGGTATCGATGTCGATGTAAATAATTCCTTCCCAGGCATGGGCTACTATGTTGACCTCTGCCTCATAGAGGGCAACAACCACCCGTTTGATGACTCTCACATCCACGTTCAGCTGTTTAAGAATTTTCTTCAGCTGACTGGAAGCAGCACCTGCTTTGGAAAAATTACCGCCTTCGATCTGAAACTCGAAATGCATCACAGGAGTTATTAATATACGGGTTTGAGCCCTGATCCGAACAACATACCGCTGGTTTTGAACATGGAGTAGTCACACTCAATGAGGATCATATCATTATCAGCGGCCAGTTTAATCATTTCATCAGTAGCCTTTTTCCTTCGAACAAAAATTATTTTATTAATGTCAGACATCTCTGCCGTACGGATGGTCTGAAGATTGGCCAGGCCGGTCAACAGCAGAAGATTGTCCGTTTCCAGGGTCAGTACATCACTCATTAGATCTGAGGCAAAAGCAAATTCTACTTCAGCATTCAGCTGGTCTTCGCCTGAAACCACTTTTGCATTGAGCAATTCAACAACTTCCCTGAGTTTCATTCTTCTGTTATTAAGTGCGCTTTCGCGTGTTAACTGTTTTATGACTGAATCCGGGCAAAGTTCTTCCGGAATAAGATTTTCAATCAACTGTTGATCCGGCATTCGGTCCGTGATTTTTGATGGTGCAAAATTACGCAATAAAAAATCACTGACAAACTTTTCTGTTAATAAATTCACATTGTTAGTAAAATAACAATAAATTTATAATCATTCTAATTAAGGTGTCTTAAAGCGCTTTTATTTAGGTACTTAATCAATAGTTGCCAATTCTGTCAAACAACAGGAGGATGGCTCATGCCATCCTCCTTAAATGGTTAATGTTGGTTCTAGTACCGTTTTCTCGGCTTATAATGCGTATGCAATAAATCGTGCGATTTATGGCTTAAGGGTTCACCCAGAAACTCTTTGTAAATTTCCAGTACTTCCGGATTTTCATGTGACTTGCGGATGGGCATTTCCTCATCTTCCGAATAAATGGCCTCAGCCCTCTTTTTCCGGATTTCCGGAGAGGTCGGGATTGGTTGTCCGCCACCTCCAAGGCAGCCGCCCGGGCAACCCATAACTTCAATAAAATGATAGACAGCTTCTCCGCGCCGCACCTTTTCCATCAGCTGGCGTGCATTGGCTAGTCCGTGAGCAATTGCAACATGCAGGTCCACACCTTCCAGGAAGCTCCATTCGGGTTTTACATTCTTGATTTTGATGGTTGCATCCTTAATGCCTTCCATCCCCCTGACGGGCTGAATGTTAAGATTAGTAAAGGGGACTTCCCGGCCGGTAACTATTTCATAAGCTGTGCGAAGTGCCGCTTCCATAACACCACCTGTTGCTCCGAAGATTACTGCTGCGCCGCTTGATTCTCCCAGGATGCTGTCGTAATGATCCTCATCCAGTTTATGGAAATCAATTCCGGCTTGTTTGATCATCATAGCCAGTTCTCGGGTGGTGAGTACATAATCCACATCCTGGTATCCGCTGTCGCGCATTTCAGGACGCTCACATTCAAATTTTTTCGCAACACAGGGCATAATGGAGACCACAATCATGTCCTGTGCTTTAATGTTGATTTTATCGGCATAGTAGGTTTTGGCTACTGCGCCGAACATCTGCTGCGGCGACTTGCATGTAGATAGATTATCCAGCATATCGGAGTACATGTGTTCCTGGAATTTGATCCATCCCGGTGAACAGGAAGTCATCATGGGAAGCACAGTCTTCTCGTCTTTATCAACAAGGGCTTTTTTCAGCCGGGTCAGCAACTCTGTTCCTTCTTCCATAATGGTAAGGTCGGCAGTAAAGTCGGTGTCGAGCACCTTGTTGAATCCGAGTTTTTTAAGTGCTGAAACCATCTTGCCGGTCACACGCTCTCCAACCGGTACTCCAAGGTCTTCGCCGAGGGCAATACGGGTTGCAGGAGCAGTTTGTACTACTACAAACTTCGACGGATCGTAGATTGCATTCCAGACTTCCTCAATGTAATTACGTTCGGTAAGTGCACCGGTAGGACAACGATTTATGCATTGTCCGCAGTTGGTACATACTACCTCATGCAAAGGTTTGTTGAGAAATGTGGATATTTTCTGATGATCACCTTTATTAACAACTGCTAAGGCACTGACGCCCTGAAGTTCGGCACAGGTGCGTACACATCGCTGACAGCGGATACATTTGCTGTCATCTTTTACAATAGAGGGTGATGAGATGTCCTGAATCATGCTTTCCGGCGTTACAAGATCGAGGAAAACATGATCACCGATTCGATATTCACTGGCAAGTTCCTGCAATTCGCAGTGACCGTTCTTGAAGCACTTGGTACAATCGGCATTATGTTCCGAAAGTAGAAGTTCAACAATGTGTTTGCGCGCTTTTCTTACCTTTTCGCTGTTAGTAAAAACTTCCATACCCTCCGAAACAGGAGTTGCACACGAAGCTGCCAGCAGTCTGGCACCTTTCACTTCTACCACGCACACTCGGCAGTTACCGGCAACCGAGAGGTCCGGGTGATTGCATAGGGTGGGAATTCTGAAATTCAGTTTTTTTGCTGCCTCAAGAATCGTTGTGCCTTCTTCCACCGCGACAGGCATGTTGTTTATCTTAAGGTTTACGAGATATTTGCTCATGATTTCGCTTGCTTTTAGGTTTTTTCTGGGATTTTCTGCAGAATTACAGCCTGCAGATTAGTCCGTTTCAATTACTAGTAAATGATTTCCTCCCTGAAATTGTCGATGATCGAATTAAAGGGGTTTCCGACCGATTGTCCGAGTCCGCATTTTGCAGCGATTTTCATGGTGCCGGTCAGTTTTTTAAGGTCATCAAGATAAGCAGGCGGACGCTCTCCGCGTTTTACGGCTTCGATGCCTTTCAGTAATTGCTGGCAGCCAACCCTGCAGGGGGTGCATTGTCCGCAGGATTCTTCGGCAAAGAATTCGAGATAGTCGTGAAGAACGTTATACATTGAGCGCGAGCTGTTGAAGATCATCATCGAACCTCCGGTAGGTATTCCTTCGAAGCCGATGATGGTGTCGTTGAATTTTTTGCGGGGTACGCAATGACCCGAAGCGCCTCCAACCTGAACAGCTTTTGTGTCGCCGTCGCCGAATTCGTTTACAAAATCATGCAAGGGCATGCCAAGTTCGAGTTCATAAATTCCCGGGATGGGAGTATCTCCTGAAACTGAAAATACTTTTGATCCCCTCGAGTCGCTGGTTCCCAACGCTTTGAACTTTTCAGGACCCATGTGGCAAATCATCGTAGTGTATACCAGGGTCTCTACGTTATTAATAACCGTGGGTTTGCTGTTGTATCCGGCAACCGTAGGGTAGGGGGGCTTGTTCCTGGGTTCTCCGCGCTTGCCTTCCATGGATTCGAACAGCGCACTCTCTTCACCGCAAACATAAGCGCCGGAACCCGATTTGAAGTAAATCTGGAAATCGACGTTAAGTTTTTTCAGGGCTGCATTGAAGTCGCTCAGTTTTTTTAAAAGACCTTTAAGCAGAAAGTTGTATTCGCCCCGAAGATATATGTACCCTTCTTTAGCCCCGACAACGTAACCGCAAATAGCCATTCCGGTAAATATTTTTTCAGGTACCCTGTCCAGAATTTCCCTGTCTTTGAATGTACCCGGTTCGCCCTCGTCGGCATTGCATATTACATACTTAACGTCGCTGGTTTCGTTGCGGGTGAATTTCCACTTCAGCCCGGTAGGGAAACCGGCACCTCCACGGCCCTTAAGACCACTATCGATCAGATCGAGAATGATGTCATCGGCAGTACGTTTCAGAGTTTTTTCCAAAACCTTAAGAGGAGCACACTTATCGCTGTCCTCAAATATGATGTCAACTTTTTTTAAGTTATTTTCCATTTGAACTTGATTTAAGGATTGTGACCAATTGGTTCAATATTTACTTCTTTGCATATTCTTCGACAATTTCCAGTGCTTTCTGAGGCGTTAGCTCAGGAAATACCTCGTCGTTAATAAGCATAACAGGCCCTTTGTGGCACCAGCCCAGACAATTGGCCGACAGAAGAGTGAACTTGTTGTCGTGTGTGGTTTCACCCACTTTGATCTTCAGCGCATTACTGATCGCCTTGATCACTTCATCCTTTCCTTTCATATGACAGGTTATGGTCTTGCATACCCTGATAATATTCTTTCCCCTGGGCACAGTGTCGAGAAATGTGTAAAATGATGCTGTGCCGTAAACATCTGCCGCAGAGAGGTCAAGTTCTTTAGCTACACATATTAATGCTTCTTCCGACAGGAAATGCTCCTGTTGGACAATACCCTGTAGAACCGGCATGAGGCTGTTGCGGGTTCTGCCGTTTTTTTCAACCAGCTCTTTTACGAGTGCTTCTGTTGTTGACATGAAATCCTCCTACTTTAGTTAGAAATGAACTTTAGTAAATTGGTAAATTGAGTGTGACTTGTGAATTGATTAACAATTCATTTCAAAAGTAAAAATTCTTTTGTTAATCAATTAACAATAACCAGATTTTTTTTGTATAAATTGCTTATTTATAACTAATCTAAATCAATTTAAGGAGATTGGGCTCTTATATGCATGATTTTATATTATCTAAACCGACATTATTTATTCATTCTTTCCGATGTGCGTTTGCCGGATTGAAAAGAAATTGCAATACCCGGTCACACTACCTGCCTTTAAACTGCTGCAGTTCTGAAATGACATTCCTTAATACGGCTTAGTCTCCTCCGGTAAACAATCCGTTTTTGTACTTTTGTACCTATGGGAACTTTCAGATATTTCATTCATCTTGCCTACGATGGCCGTGATTTTTATGGTTGGCAGGTACAGCCCTCCGAACCTTCGGTTCAATACGAGCTTGAAAAATCGCTTTCAATGCTCCTTCGTCACCCGGTTAAAGTTACCGGAGCCGGACGAACCGATACGGGTGTGCATGCACGAAACTATTTTGCACATTTTGATGAACCAGTCCCTCTTTCATACGAAACGGCAAAGGATCTCACATACAGACTAAACCGGGTACTTCCCGACTCAATTGCTGTTTACGGGATTTTTCCCGTTCAACCCACAATACATGCTCGTTTTTCAGCAGTATTCAGAACATACCAGTACTTTATCAGCCGGATAAAGGATCCGTTCGTACAGGAATATTCCTTGCGCTATGAAGGTCCTCTTGAAACTGCTGCAATGCAGAAAGCCGCAGCTATGGTTACTGAATATTCGGATTTTACCTGTTTTGCCAAGGCGGGCTCGCAAACCGGTACAAATAAATGTAATGTAATCGAGTCGGAATTAGTTATTTCGGAAACGGGTATTATTTATCGGGTTAAGGCCGACCGGTTTCTTCGAAATATGGTAAGAGCGATTGTTGGTACACTGATGGAGGTAGGCAAAGGGAATCTTGATCTAATCCGGTATCGTGATATTCTGGAAGGAGGAACGCGTTCGGACGCCGGCGAATCGGTTCCCCCACACGGTCTTTTCCTAGAAAATGTTGAATATCCCTTAGGATTCAGGGCTGATTTTCACGATCTCTGAATGCCCGTTCAATCCGTACGGCAAGCTGTGTAGAGGTAAGCCCGAATTTTCCAAGCAATTCTGCCGGTTGACCCGATTCTCCAAAACAACCCGGTATTCCGATCATTTCCATTCGCACCGGTACCTCCGAAACAACAATCTCAGCTACGGCACTTCCAAGTCCCCCTTCCACCTGGTGTTCCTCTATGGTTGCGAGAAAGCCGGTTTCCTGCGCAGCCTCAATAATCGCCATACGATCGATGGGTTTGATGGTGTGGATGTTTATGACACGGGCATTGATTCCGCTCCTGGCCAGAATGGCAGCCGCTCCGAGTGCTTCCCACACCATATGACCGGTAGAAATGAGAGTAAGATGGTTGCCGGGCCTGAGTATCTGGGCTTTCCCGGGTACAGTTTCCAGCTCTTCACCGGTAAAGTCGGGAACGGCTTCCCTTCCAAAACGGATGTAAACGGGTCCTGAGCAATCCAGTATTGCCATACGGGTCAGAATTCGTGCCTGAGTTGCATCGCAGGGCGAAAAAACGCTCATCCCCGGAAGGGAACGCATAACGGCTATGTCTTCAAGCGCCTGATGAGTTGCCCCGTCCGGGCCGACCGAAATTCCGGCATGGGCTCCTCCGATGACAACGTGCAAGTTATTGTAACAAACCGAAACGCGTATCTGATCCAGGGTACGCATGGCCGAGAATACTGCATACGTTGTAAAGACAGGAATTTTTCCGCCCAGAGCCAGTCCGGCTGCGACACCAGCACCATTTTGCTCAGCTATTCCAAGCGAAAAGAAACGCCCGGGGTATTGCGTTGCAAAAAGATTTACACCCGTTGATGCCGTAATATCGGCACCCAAAGCAACTACCTCCCCGCTCAGTATTCCTGACTCCAGAAGACCCTCGCCAAAACCGGCTCTGGTCGACCGGCTTCCCTTATTCCTGTATATCACGATTTTTCCTGGTTTTTTGATAATTCTATTTTCAAACTCTCATTCAGCTGACATAAAAACTCTGTAGCTTCCTCTGGATTCGGGGCTTTTCCGTGCCAGCGGTTATCGTTTTCTATGGTATAAACTCCCTTTCCCATTTTCGTATGGGCCAGCACAACCGAAGGCGCTTCCGTGTTTTGGGAGGCCAATTTGAAACAAGCCTGAATTTCATTATGGTTGTGTCCGTCGCATTCCAAAACATTCCATCCGAACGAAGCCCATTTATCGCGAAGCGGGGAAAGGTTCATCACACGATCAACCGGACCATCAATCTGCAATCCGTTACAATCCACAATTGCAGTTATTGCTGAAAGTTTGTAATGCGCTGCCGACATTGCTGCTTCCCATATCTGACCTTCCTGCAATTCCCCGTCTCCGTGAATACTGTATATCCTGAAATTCTGGTTATTCAGCCTGGCAGCAAGAGCCATTCCTACCGCGATGGACAATCCCTGTCCAAGGGATCCCGACGACGTTTCGATTCCTGGCAGTCTTTTATCCCTGGCGGGATGGCCCTGTAGCCTGGAGCCGAACTTCCTCAGTGTAAAGAGTTCGGATACATCGAAATAGCCGGCAGCAGAGAGGGTTGCATACAAGACAGGAGCCACATGGCCGGCCGATAAGATTACCCGGTCGCGCAATGGATCTCCGGGATTATCTGGATTATGATTTATTGTATTGAAATACAAGCTTGTAAATACATCGGCAAGTCCCAGCGAACCACCCGTATGTCCTGAACCTGCGGAGGCCAGCATTTTAATTATCAGCCCTCTGATGTAATAGCTGGTTTTAATCAAATCCATTGGACCGGAATGCTTTTTCATACTTGAATGATGTTGATTTAAGGAGTGAAGTGTTCTTTCCTGCATAGCGGGACAACTCATTTGCCGGAATATCTTACGGCATGCAATTCTCCGGCTGCTGCAGTGTTTTGATTCTCAAATAATCGCCTTAAAAAAATAGAATGCCATGATCATGGATACGGCAAGTTTCATGACTGTTCCGGCCACGAATCCGACGAATGAACCAAAACCTGAACGAATTGCGGTAGCAGAATCTTTGCCTATGATAAGCTCTCCGACGTAAGCCCCAATAAAAGGACCAAGAACAATTCCCATGGGTGGAAAGAAAAATATTCCGATGATGAGTCCGATCGTAGCACCCCACATTCCGGAGCGGCTTCCTCCGTATTTCCGTGTTCCCCATATGGGAACAAAATAATCGAGCAGAGTAACGGCTATTGTCAGCAACAACCAGATTACCATAAAACGGCCCGTGAAAGGTTCATTCAATGCAAATTGAATAATAACCAGAGCTGCATAACTGAGGGGCGGACCGGGTATTAGCGGAACAATGCAACCTGCAATTCCTGCTATGGTCAACACAACGCCCAGGGTAATCCAGAACCATTCCATAACCTTTCAGTTTTCTGGTATAAAGTTAAACAACATTTGCCTTCCTTCTTCACCCGGATTGTCTATCCTGACAAAAATTACTCCCTCCGGTTTTTTGTAATATGCAATTCTTTTGGGAAATTCATTCGATAAATTCACAAATAAAAGGCTGTCGCCGGGTTTACCATCCATTTTAAAATGAACCTTCCTGTCCTTTGTATCCACTATATACAACCACTCTTCCGCCTCTTTGCGGATGGAAAGTGTCTCTATGAAAACCGTATCATTTTCACGCTTTTTATATCCGGAACCCCTGTATGCGGTATCACCGACGGCCGTCCAGTGCTCATGAAAATTCATGGTTGTGTCGCTGAATGAACCCAGAAGCCATTCCATTGAGCGGAAATCCTGTTTTGTCTGATCCTTGACGAAACATGCCGGCAACAGCATTAAACAGAATGGGATAACAGCATATTTGTGTTTCAGCTTCATAACTGTACATTTTTTTTCAGATGATTCTGCCGGAATCGAAGGATCTCCGGTACCTGTTTCTGTCACTATGTAAAGTTAGGAGAATCAGCGATTGATGCAATGGTATTATTTTGTGATTAGCCTGTCCGGGAGGAGTTTATTTTATGAACCAATCGCATTGTGTATTTGTTATTTATATATGAAAATACGGGTGACCGACTATTCCGGTTTGAGGCATGCAGGTACTGCTATTTACTTATCATTTCTGGTGATTGCACTGGTATCCTGTAGTCGTAACGCTCAAATAACCTCATCAATGGAAGAAGGAAAGAGTAATAGCGCTGAAAAAATCAGTTTAACGGAACAGGAATGGAAAGGCTTGCTTACGCCGCAGCAGTACTATGTTTTACGTGAAAAAGGAACCGAGCGGCCGGGTACCGGATTGTATGATCAGTTTTTTTTAAAAGGGAAGTATTACTGTGCCGGATGCGGATTCGAGTTGTTTGAATCAGGTTCGAAATTCGATGCGGGTTGCGGATGGCCCAGTTTCAGTGAGCCATCCGAAAACCGGAATATTACGGAAAATGCAGACCTGAGCTATGGCATGATTCGTACGGAGGTTGTCTGTTCCCGCTGTGGAGGTCATCTCGGGCATGTTTTCAACGATGGTCCGCCTCCCGGAGGTTTGCGTTATTGTATAAATTCGGCTTCCCTGGTTTTTAAAAGCCAGGAAGAGCTGAATTCAGCTAAAATATCGGAAACTATTGAGCCTTAATAAAATCCAATTCAGTAAAATCAAAATCGGGATTTGGAACATCGATCACCATACCGGTGACTTTTGCTTCCCTGTTAATGCTGAAATTAACAGTCCCTTCCGGCAGCGATGAAACAGAGGGGAATACGATTGTATACGTGTCGAAATGCCAGTGATTCAGCGTTCCGTGAAAGATGGGAGTGTTGTCAAACGACAACAGCAGTTGGCCGGAAACGTATTCAACTGAAGCAGAGCCGTAAATTTCACTGGTATATTTTCCGCAATATTTTTCTGCCGGAAGCGAAGGCGATGTACCGCTGACTCTTTCGCCTGCAATTTTTGCCTTCTGTTCCTCCTCCTGTTTGCGGGACTTCTCAATCAGATCGAAATAATTAGTACTCCAATCGTTCTGTTCTCCTCCCAGAAAAGCATCCAGTATCGTGTAGGATAATGGCACAAATAAGCTGGAATTTTTATTTGTCAGAATTACATACCCCAGATTTTCTTCGGGTATAAATGCGGAATAGCTGATAAAGCCATCGTATCCACCTGAGTGAGAGATTACTTTTCTGCCTTTGTAATCCATAAGCGACCAGCCGAGGCCATAACCTCTGAAATGGGTAGAAGGGAATTTTTTTTGGGAGAAGGCACTTACTTTCAAAGTTATTTGCTGTTCCCAGGTTTCCCTGAGGGTGCTTTCTTTTATGAGTGCATTGCCGTTGACCGTTCCCATACTGAGTTGGAACTGCAGCCATTTGAGCATGTCGGAAGCACTTGAGTTGATGGATCCTGCCGGAGCTATATTGTCCCAGTTAAGGTAGTTGATCGCAATAATTCCGGAATCGGTGTCGTTGTGAGGCATTGACGTATTGCCGTTCAGATCCAGGTCTGTAGTACTGGTATTGGAATTGGTCATCTGCAAAGGAAGGAAAAGCCGGGTTTTTATAAAATCATCCCAGCTCATACCGGATAGTTGTTCTACGATAAGCCCTGCAGCCAGATACAGGATGTTTGAGTATCCGTAGACTTCTCTGAATCCGTGATGTGGCTTCAGAAAGGCGGCTCTTCGGACGATTTCCTCCCGGGAATGGTTGCTTCCATACCATATCAGGTCGCCGCTGAAGGTTTTCAGTCCGCTACGGTGCGACAGCATATCTCTGATGGTGAGATTATATGTTACATAGGGATCGTACAACCGAAACCATGGCAAATGATCCGTAACTTTGTCGTCCCAATTCAGAAGCCCTTCGTCAATGAGCATTCCCAGCGCGGTTGCAGTAAATGCCTTTGTATTGGAAGCAACGGCAAAGCGTGTGTCACCGTCAACATTTTTACCATTTCTCACATCTGCAACTCCATATCCTTTAAGCAGCACCACCTGGTTATTGCGGATGATTCCGATTGCCATGCCTGGTACTTCCCATTGCACGCGGGCATTGGAAAAATACCGATCCAGCTTTTTGATATCGGGATCAATGGTATTTTTTTGAGCGCTTGACAATAATGTGCCAAGTACGATAAACGTCAGGGTGACAAGAAAAAGTTTCCCGTTTTTCATCCGTTACACATTTTTAGTTATTAATTGGACAGAGTTAGATTATTCTGCTAAGGTATAAAACCTCGCAAAAAATATAACTTCCTTATGCAAGGGAAGCTGAGATGTTTACAGGCTTTATACTTCCATGGTGTGATAATTTGCCAGTCCGTCGATTGCTGACCGAAGTATGAGACCTGGGCGGATATCTGCTTTGATAGCTGATTTCTCAAGTTCATCCCTAAAGAAATAGGCTACAGATCCGAGGAAATTTACATTAAGATTTTTATACCCCGGGTATTGACTGACGCTGATGCGGATAAAGTCATCGAAACTTTTTTCCAGGAGTTGCCGGCAATAGGGATGATCTTTGTTTTTGTGTATAAACAGGCTGAAAGATGCCAGAAAGCGGTTGGGTCTGGGCTTGTTATATAGGGCATCGAGTGTAGTCTCCAGTGTTAGATAGTTATCTTCCTGCAGTTTAAGGCTAAGATCTTCCGGGAGGTATTTCAAAAAATAATCGGTAAGCAGTTGCTTTCCAAGGTATGCGCCACTTCCTTCATCGCCCAGCAGGTAACCGAGAGAAACTGCATTGGAGGCAATTACCTTTCCGTTGAAATAACAGGAATTTGAACCGGTGCCAAGGATGCAGGCGATACCTGGTTTATGATCGCAAAGGGCTCTTGCGGCACCGAGCAGGTCGTGTTCCACTTCAATCTCTGCATCGGTAAAGAATGCCCCCAAAACACTTTCGACTGTACGGCATTTACTGCTGGTAGAGCAGCCAGCACCGTAGAAATGGACTTGCTTAATAGAAGAGGGATTCAGGTATGGATAAAGTTCCTTATCAAGTACGTCCCGAATAGCATCCGAACTCATGTGATAAGGGTTAATGCCTACGGTCTGAATAGTTTTTCGACTTCCGGCCCGGTCAATCATACACCAGTCGGTTTTGGTTGAGCCGCTGTCAGCGATCAATTTCATAAACGATATCAACAATTAATTAAGTATGAATTTGTCCGCCTGAAATAGACGAAAAATCCGGGGCGCAAAAATAGCGATTCCGGCGATCAGTGCAATCAGAGAACTCCATAAAACTGCTGCTGCAGCCATATCTTTTATCTTTTTAACGTGTGGATTGTAGCTGGATTCAACCAGGTTGCAAAGTTCTTCCATTGCCGAGTTAAGCAATTCAAGAGAGATAACAATAGCAATAAAAACGAGGATTATAAGAAATTCGGTGAGGCTAAGGCGTAGCAATAAGCCAGCAATCAGAGTAATCAGGGTGATTATAAGGTGTATCCGCATATTCCGGCTCTGGGTTCCGGTAAGAAAGCCTTGAATGGCAAATTTGATTGCAGAAATGAGTTTTGTGTAAAAATTCCCAATCATTTTTATTTTAGAAATTTTTTATAAAGGTATTAAAATATTCATTAGAATGAAGAAAAGTAGCAAATAAACAAAAGAAAAAGCTTCATGAGTTTTTAACCGGATGTGAATAAGACAGGGAAGGGGAGAGGCAAGGGTGAGATTGAGGGGGATTAAGGTACGAATCGGGAATTGTGTTCTGTTGTGGCTGAGGCAGGAGGCAGGACGTTGGAAGTAAGAATTGGATTCGGGTATGGCAAGGGATTCAGGGAGGAGCTGAAAAATTCAGTTTAATTAAACGTTTAGGGTCGGCAGATTAAACAATAGTGTTTGCAGAACATTCAATAATGTAAGCAGAAACTAGATTTATGATCCAGGAAGCAAGGGTGAAATCAGCCGGAACGATGCAAATTCCATAGAATCGGAATTTTCTGAATCCCATTCTGTAGCAGAATAAAATCCGCTAAAACCACAAAAGGCTGCCTTTTGGGGGCAGCCTTTGTGTTATAAGGGTGGCGACGACCTACTCTCCCACCTTTTGGGCAGTACCATCGGCGCTGGCGGGCTTAACTTCTCTGTTCGGAATGGGAAGAGGTGGACACCGCCGCTAAAGTCACCATGTGTCTTTTTGTATTTCGTATCTTACTGTTTATAAGTAAGATTGACATGATGAGGGAAGAAGATCCACCGACTCGTTGGTTGGAGTTGCGGATGATGTAAAAGAGTTGGTACTTAAGAAAGTCTACGGGTAATTAGTATCGCTCGGCTTTGACATTACTGTCTTTACACCTGCGACCTATCAACGTCATCGTCTATGACGACCCTTAAAAGAAGTCTCATCTTGAGCTGAGTTTCGCACTTAGATGCTTTCAGCGCTTATCTCATCCATACGTAGCTACCCTGCGATGCGGCTGGCGCGACAACAGGTACACCAGAGGTATGTCCGACTCGGTCCTCTCGTACTAGAGTCAGGTGCTCTCAAACTTCTAACGCCCACAACAGATAGGGACCGAACTGTCTCGCGACGTTCTGAACCCAGCTCACGTGCCACTTTAATCGGCGAACAGCCGAACCCTTGGGACCTTCTCCAGCCCCAGGATGTGACGAGCCGACATCGAGGTGCCAAACCACTCCGTCGATGT
>JALHHH010000032.1 GCA_022837485.1 Bacteroidales bacterium | reverse complement strand
CCTGTTAGAGAGATACTTACGCGCTGCGATTACAAAAATGTCAAAGAACTAAATCTTAACCAGTTAAGAATCAGCGGGTTTTAAATGCCCACTAATGTTCTAATGTAGTTATTTGTATCTTTGCAGGAGTTTCTAATATTTACTGTATGTCGATGATTTTAAAACTGGTTCTGGTCGCAGTTGTGATAATTGGAATCTCGGTAGCCGGGATAGCCATCAAAATGTTTGTCAAGAAGGACGGAGAGTTTAAGAAGTCTTGCAGCAGTGTTGATCCCGATACGGGTCAGCGTCTGGGTTGTTCATGCGGTCACGGCGGTGGCGGCAGTTCATGCGACAATAAAATTGCCTGATTCCGTCCAATTATCTGGTCTCAGTAATGCGACGCAGTCCTTCTGTTGACCAGACTTCATTTTCACCCCTTTCGTTACTGAAGATAAAATGAGCATCCAATTCGGGGTGCAGGCTGAGGAATTCCTTTGATTTTTCAAGCCCCATCACCATAAATGCAGTTGCATAAGCATCGGCTGTCATGCAGTCTTCGGCCAGTACCGAAACGCTAAGTAAAGAGTGTGTTACAGGGTAACCGGTTTTGGGATCAATCGTATGTGAGTATCTGATTCCGTCTTTCATAAAAAATCTTCTGTAATTACCTGAGGATGCCAGTGCTTTGTTTTTCAGAAGAACTACCGCATCAATATCTCTTGCGGTAGGATCGGATGAGGGCTTTTCTATGCCCACCCTCCAGGAAGACCCGTCCGGTTTACCTCCTCTTGCCAGAACTTCTCCTCCTACATCAATCAGATAATTTTCAATTCCTTCCTTTTGCAGCATTTTCCCGATAAGGTCGGCAGAATATCCCTGTGCTATTGCGTTAAAGTCGATGGTTATGGCAGGGTTGCTCTTTATCAGTTTGCCATCCGCAAGGGCAATGTTCTTATATCCTACCAGAGGTAAGAGACTGTCAACAGTATTCCTATCTAATTTTCCGGGATCCGTAAATCCAAAGCCCCAGGCATTTGTCAGAGGCATCGTAGTAATGTCAAAGGCTCCGCCGGTAATTTCAGAAACCTCGGAGGCTTTATTAAAAACGGCTGTAAATGCTTCATCCGCCATTATCGTGCTGTCGTTATTATTGAATCTTGATATAATTGACTCCGGAAGATAAACCGATGCGGATTTGTCGAATTCAACAAAGAAACTGTCGATCTGAGGTTGAAAATTCCGGCCGGCAGCGTCATAATACGTTATGGCATAATATGTACCCTGTGCCATCCCGTTCAGTTTTACTTCCGAAAGTTTTGGTTGACTGCAAGATGCAAACAGGAGAATTAGCGGCAGCAGAAAAAGTAAGTATTTTTTCATGTGAACTGGATTTAGATGCAAAAGTAGCTATTAAAGGGGTGCAGTAGCGGTGTATTAAATTTGAGCCGGAATCGGAGTTTTACTCAGTTTAAATCAAAAAAAAGCCCCGTTTGAATGCCGGGGCTGGTTTTGTCTATCCTCCAAAATCGTCGAAAGCAATGTTTTCTTTCGGGACTCCAAGATTATCGAGCATTTTAAATACTGCTGAATTCATCATTGGCGGGCCGCAGAGATAGAATTCAATCTCTTCGGGTTCCGGATGTTTACTGAGATAGTTGTCGAGTACTACCTGGTGAATAAAACCGGTATAACCGCTCCAGTTATCCTCCGGCATTGGTTCCGAAAGAGCCAGGTTGAACTTAAAGTTGGGGAATTTTTCTTCGATGGCTTTAAACTCATCATCGTAAAACACCTCCCTGAGCGAACGCGCACCATACCAGTAGCTTACTTTGCGGTTGGTTTGTTCGGTGTGGAAGAGGTGGAATATCTGGCTTCTGAGGGGGGCCATTCCTGCACCGCCACCGATGTAGATCATCTCCTTGTCGGTGGGTTTGATATGAAATTCACCGTAAGGCCCTGAAACCATAACCTTATCACCGGGTTTGCGTGAGAAAATATAGGATGAACAGATTCCCGGGTTTACGTTCATAAACTGATTCTTAGCTCTGTCCCAGGGTGGGGTTGCAATACGGATGTTAAGCATCACGATGTTTCCTTCCGCAGGGTGATTGGCCATTGAATATGCCCTGAAGATGGGTTCCGGATTTTTCATTTTCAGATCCCAGATCTTCAGTTTATCCCAGTCTTCCCGGAATTTATCTTCAACGATGATATCCTTGAAATCAACTTCAACCTTGGGTACATCGATCTGGATGTATCCGCCCGACTGGAAGTCGAGGGTTTCGCCTTCGGGGAGTCTTACCACAAACTCCTTGATGAAGGTAGCCACGTTGCGGTTGCTTACGACTTCGCATTCCCATTTCTTGATTCCGAAGATTTCTTTCGGGATTCCGATTTTCAGGTTATCGCGAACCTTAACCTGACAACCCAGCCGCCAGTTATTCTGTTGCTCTTTGCGGGTAAAATATCCTTTTTCTGTTGGCAGGATATCGCCGGCGCCTTCGAACACCTGACATTTGCACATGGCACATGTGCCTCCTCCGCCGCAGGCAGAGGGGAGGAAAATTTTCTGTGCGGCAAGTGTGCTGAGGAGTGAAGATCCGGGGTCAGCTTCAATTACCTTATCCTCATTGATGGTTATTTTAACTTTACCCGGAGGGGTCAGCTTTTTGCGCACATAAAGCAAGAGTCCTACCAGTAGCAGGATTATGGTCAGAAAGACCACAATGCTTATCAAAACAATTGTTCCTGTTCCCATAAATGATCGTTATTATATGGTCGTAATTAAGGTAATTGATCAGAGTTTAATTCCCATGAAGCTCATAAAGGCGATACCCATCAAGCCTGTAATAATGAAGGTAATGCCTAGTCCCCGAAGTGGTTTGGGTACGTTGGAGTACTTTATTTTCTCCCGGATGGCAGCGATGGCGACGATGGCAAGAAACCATCCGATACCGCTTCCCAGTCCGAATACCGTTGCCTCTGCAATGGATTCATAGTCGCGTTCCTGCATAAACAGCGAGCCACCGAGTATGGCGCAGTTAACCGCGATGAGCGGGAGAAAAATTCCAAGGGATGAATACAGGGTGGGTGAGAATTTCTCAATAATCATTTCAACGAGTTGCACCATGGAGGCGATAACTGCGATGAACATAATGAAACTGAGGAAACTCAGATCTACGTTGACAAATTCACTTCCGAGCCAGGTTAATGCTCCTTTGCGAAGAAGGTAGTTGTGGATCAGGTAGTCGACCGGAACGGTTATTCCGAGCACGAATACAACAGCAATACCGAGTCCTACCGATGTTTTTACGGTTTTTGATACTGCCAGGTATGAACACATACCCAGGAAGTAAGCAAAAATCATATTATCGATGAAGATCGACTTTACAAATATATTTATAAGATTTTCCATGATACGTCCGGTGTTGGGGTTTTACACGATTAATCTTCCTGAAGATCAGGGTTTTTTGAACGCTGAACCCAGATGATGATTCCAACTACTATGAGCGCCATCGGAGGCAGAATCATTAGTCCGTTGTTTACATATCCCAGTTCGTAAAATGCATTGGGAACAACCTTTAGTCCCCAGATAGTTCCGGATCCCAGAAGTTCGCGGAAGAAGGCAACGATTACCAGGATAATTCCGTATCCCAATCCGTTACCGATGCCATCGACAAAGGAGTGCCATGGTTTATTTGCCATGGCAAAAGCCTCAAGACGACCCATAATGATACAGTTGGTAATGATAAGTCCCACAAACACCGAAAGCTGTTTGCTGACATCATACATAAAAGCCTTCAGAATCTGATCGACCAGGATTACGAGAGAAGCGATTACCACCAGCTGAACAATAATCCTGATTCGCGGGGGGATGGTATTGCGCAGCAGTGAGATTACGAGATTTGCAATCGCGGTGACGGCAATTACTGAAATTGACATTACTACGGCGGGTTCCAGCTTTACGGTAACGGCAAGTGCGGAACATATTCCAAGTACCTGAACGGTAATCGGATTGTCTTTATTGAGCGGGCCTAACAGCAGCTTTTTTGTCTTCGCTGAGAAGAGAGGCTCTCTTTCGGTCTTTACAGTACTCATAAGGCTTTCTTATTTTGAAAATATGTAACATAATTTTCGAGGCAGTCGTTCAGCATGGCAGATACTCCGTTACTGGTGATTGTACCGCCTGAGATGGCATCTACCCCGTGGCTTGGATCGAGGTTTGAGTTGGCTACTCCTCCTTTAACTACTTGTATGGAAGTGAAATTTCCCTTATCATCAAAGATTGTTTTAGCAGGAAACTGCCCGGTAAAAATCTCGGTGGCGATTTCAGCACCAAGTCCGGGTGTTTCGCCCTTATGGCCAAACGTGACCCCTTCAACCGTTTTAAGATCGCTGTTGAGCGCAATGTTGCCCCAAACGGGTCCCCACAAACCTACACCGTGCAGAGGAATGATGTATATATCCCGATTGTCCTTACGGGCAATAAACAATGGGAATACCGGTTCTGCTGCCGTTTTACCCTGTGCTTTCAATTGCTTGTTTTTAAGCTCCGTTTTCACATCAACAAGAAATGCGCGGCGGTCGCCGGTTTCGAATTTCCCTCCGGAATAAACTCCGATTTCTTCGCCTTTACTGTTGATGACAATCTCCTTTACAATGTAAGTATCGTAAAGCTGTTCAGCATTTGCCGTAGTTGATTCAATGTTTGCCGACCGCAAAATGTCCTGAATTTTTTCAATTTTGACGTTTCGTTCCTGTGCTGGTTGCAGCAGGAGTGCGGCAGCAGAGAGCAGCGCAGCCACCACGATAACCATGATGGATGCATATCTGAAAATATATCCGTTGCTGTACATAAATGCTCGTTTTAAAAGGTTCTGTTAATCAGGCTTTGGCAGGTTTCATGCGCTTAAGCCTCCGCTTGATGTTTGCTTCAACCACGTAGTGATCGATCAGCGGAGCGAAGACATTCATCAGCAATATAGCCAGCATCATACCTTCGGGATAAGCCGGGTTCAGGACTCGGATAAGAACGGCCATAAGTCCGATAAGGAAGCCGTAAATGATTTTACCCTTGTTTGTTTGCGCGGCAGTAACGGGGTCGGTTGCCATAAAAACGGTTCCGAATGCAAACCCGCCGATCACCAGGTGGTAATAGAACGGTACATCCATATAGGCATTGGCTCCGAAAATATTCAGGATGCCGCCCATAAAGATGCCGCCGGCAATTACCGAGAGCATAATTCTGAGCGATCCGATTCCGGTAAAGACCAGAATCAGTGCTCCGATAAGGATGGCAAGGGTAGAGGTTTCACCAATAGACCCCGGGATCAGACCCAGGAACATTTCCTGAAAGGAATGGGTGAAATGTACAACACCGCTTTCGATTCCGGCTGTGGCTTCGGCAAGCGGAGTAGCTCCTGAAAAGGCGTCGGCCTTATCTGCTATCCACACCTTATCGCCCGACATCTGAGCCGGGTAGGCAAAGAAGAGAAAAGCACGGGCTGTAAGTGCCGGGTTCAGGATATTCATACCGGTTCCGCCGAAAACCTCTTTGCCTATGATAACGGCAAATGCGGTGGCAAGGGCTACCATCCAGAGTGGAAGATCGGGAGGCAGAACCAGGGGTATCAGCATACCCGAAACCAGGAATCCTTCGTTTACCTCGTGATGCCTGATCTGGGCGAAGATAAACTCTATCGCAAGTCCGGTAGCATAGGATACAATAATTATGGGTAATACTTTCAGGAGGCCGAATCCAACTTTATTCCAGAACGGGGCCATTTCGCCCAGTGAAAGGAAGTGCTGATGTCCGACGTTCCATATGCCAAACAGCAGCGCCGGGAGCAGAGCGATCACCACAATGCTCATGGTGCGCTTCATGTCGATGCTGTCGCGGATATGGCTACCGCGGAAAGTCGTTTTGTCGGGGACAAACAGGAAGGTCTCGAAGGCGTCAAATGTGGAATGGAGCTTTTCGAACTTTCCGCCCTTCTGAAACTGAGGCTTGATCTTGTCAAGATACTTTCTGAGCGCTTTCATTCAATATCGGTTGATTTGTAAATATAGAGTTTCTTGTTTTGGTGCCGACTGTTTTAACTGTCAGCAGGATGGTATTGCGTTAGCTCATCTCCTTTCGCATAATTTCAAGTCCTTTTCGTACGATGGACTGAATTTCCGTTTTCGAGGTATCGATGAATTCACAGAGGGCAAAATCTTCGGGCTCGACTTCATAAATACCCAGATTTTCCATCAGATCGATGTCCTCGGCAAGTATAGCTTTAATCAGCTGCAGCGGATAAATGTCCATAGGAAGTACTTTCTCGAATTGTCCGGTCATTACGTAAGCCCTTTCGCCGCCGTGCAGGTTGGTGTCGAGTTTGTATTCTTTCCCCGGGGTGAGCCAGGAGAAAAATGCGCGTGAAAAACTGAACTTTCCGAAGCCCGGCAATGCCCATCCTATAAATTCATGATAATTACCTTCCGGAATTACGGTGACCATTGTATCGTAGAAACCAAGGTAGTTGTCGGGGCGAATGGCCATTCCGGTCAGGACATTTCCTGAGATATATCTTTGTTCACCCGGATTTACATTTCCTTCAACCATGCCGGATATGGCAGCCGAACGCATTGTTCTGTAGTACTGCGGTTTTTTTACTTCCGACCCGGCGAGTGCTGCAACGATGGATGCATCGTAAGTTCCTTCGTTAAACAATTTTCCGATGGTGATAACATCCTGAACACCGGCAAACCATACAACATCGCCCTTGTTGATGGGGTCGATGTGATGAATCTGGACGCCGACATTTCCGGCAGGGTGCGGTCCGCTGAATGTATTTATGTCAGCATTCCTAACCGATGTAAATTCAGCAGCTCTGGTTTTACTGCTGATGTTCATATTTACCTTACCGTTGCTGAGTTTGGCAAGTACATCCAGTCCGGTTTGAAAGTGCCGTCCCTGGCCGTTAACAATGAAATCGTAATCGGGAGCCAGGGGAGCCGTGTCGAATGCAGAGATGTGCACCGCTTTAGGCGTATGGTCTGGATTGGCTACAATGCCGTAAGGCCTTTGCCTGATTACCGGCCAGACTCCGCTGACAAGCATTTTTTCAACCAACTGTTCGCGCGAAAGTGTGCCAGGATCGGCTGCTCCAAAATCAAGTCTTTCGTTTCTGCCATCCGCCTCGATGCGGATCTCCAGAAGAACTCTTTTATCGCCTCGCTTGATCTCTGCGATCTTTCCGCTCACGGGCGAAGTAAAGACAAGGTTTTCACGGTACTTGTCGATAAAAACCGGTGTGCCGGCCTTCACCGTATCGCCTTCTTTTACCTGAAGCCTGGGAAATACGCCTGTAAAGTCGGTCGGCTTCATCGCAAAATGACTGGGTGCCAGTTGTTCAATTTTCTTTTCGGCTGCACCTTTAAGCCGGATGTCTAATCCTTTGGTTAGTTTAATGGTCTTCGGCATAATACGTGTAATTACAGAGAGACGCGTTTTGGTGGGCAAAGGTATTGATTTACTTAAATATTTACTTTTGTGCATGAGGATTTTTTTAATCCCGGTAGTCCAATTGCATCACTGCACAACTTAAGGTCCAGTACCTCAGCTTATTACTGAACTCCGGAATTTCTCCTAGAAATGGCTAAACCCGAAAAAAACCAGCATTTTCGCCCTCGCCGGCTTGTTTCGGTTTATGTTTAAAGCCTTTTTGTGACAAAGCTAACGATTTCTTCCATTTAAGTCAAAATTTTTGTGTGATCGCTTCGTTACCTTTTTTGCGTACCCGATACTTGTTCAAACGGGTAGAATTTTTGTTTTGAAATAGCTTTTAAAATAAAGATAATTAATATGTTAAATTTAATGCCTGAGGATTTCTTTCCGAACGCATCCGGAAGTAAATATTGTTTGCATAGCTCCCGTATGAAATGTTTGGCCTGATTTTTTCAGGTTTAAAGGGTCCTTCTTTCAGAAATGGCCGGCATTTCTTATTTTTGTGAATTGTGTTGTAATATAAAGCTATGAAAGTTCCTGTTTATTTACTGCAATTGATCAGCACGTTTTTCGTGACGGTATTTTTATTCAACGGCACCCTGATGTCGCAGGAAACCTCTGGAAAACGAAAAAACAGGCAGTCTGCCGTTCGCGAGGAGAATGCACAGAATCAACGGGGCGACGATTATTACGATTCGGGATTTCTCAGGTACGAGGATTTCATTTATACGGCATCACTGCGCACGGTGCTTTTTCACAGAGAAGGGTGGGAGCTTACTCCTCCGATTCTCTTATACAATTCGGACGAGAAGTTAAAACTGTCTTTCGACGACCTGGACGCCGATTACAAGGTGTGGCAGTATACGGTGATTCACTGCGATGCCGCCTGGAATCCTACCGATCTGTGGCAGAATGAGTACATCGAGGGCTTTACGGAAGATTACATACGAGATTATCAGTACTCATTCAACACCCTGCAGAGTTTTACGCATTACAACCTAATATTGCCAAACGACAATCTTCGCTTTACCCTTCCGGGGAATTATCTTCTGAAGGTTTATCCCGAAGGTATGCCTGATTATCCGGTCATTACCCGAAGGTTTATGGTGGTTGATCCCCGAGTTAAAGTTGAAGGCAGGGTAAAACGTTCGAGCGTTATAGAACAATACTTCTCACATCAGGAAATTCCCTTTTCCATTCTGCATGCCTCCTACCAGATTATTGATCCCGGCCGTGAGCTTAAAGTTGTAATCCAGCAAAACCATCGCTGGGATAATGCCATCTGGGGATTACAACCCCTGATGATGCGAACGGATGAACTGGATTACCACTATACCGACGGAAGGAACAGCTTTGAAGGAGGGAATGAGTTTCGTTATTTCGACACCAAAAGTCTGCGTTATACCTCAGAACGTGTAGCCAGGGTTGAGAACAGAAACGACGGTTTTCATGTGACCCTGCTGCCCGATATTCCGAGAACGACCAAGGCGTATGTTACGTATTCCGATATAAACGGACAGAGGCTGATAAAAACCGAAGACGCACGCGACAGCCGGACGGAAGCGGAATACGTATGGGTCGATTTTTTTATTCCGTACAAAGAGCCAATGAACGACGGAGCCCTGTATATCCTGGGCTCGCTCACCGATTGGCAATTGAGCGCAACAACCACAAGTCCGGGCGATCGACGGGCTGCTGGCCGTATGTCGTATAATTTTGCCCGCCGCGGATATGAAGCACGACTTTATCTGAAACAGGGATATTACAATTACCTGTATGCATTTCTGCCAAATGGAGAATCATCGGCGACGCTGCGACGTATCGAAGGGAGTCTTTATGAAACACATAATACATACACTGTACTTGTATATTACAGGGAACAGGGCACCCGTTTCGATCGGTTGATTGCTGCCGAGGTAATCGAAAATTAGATCCGGAAACTGGCCGATTGATGTGTAATGCTTTGGGGTGCAAATCCGGAAAAGGGGGTTGGATTCCTTAATGGTCAAGGTAAATAACAGAGCGGGCCGGACTGTATGAAAATTTCTGCGGTTCTTGTGAATTGCAATTTATTCATGTAGGTTTGGCCTCCCAAAACAAGAGGTGTAAAATCAGAATGGAAAATTTTATTGTTTCTGCCAGAAAATATCGACCTGTAACCTTCGCAACGGTTATAGGCCAGGCCTCCATTACCAATACTTTAAAAAATGCCATCCGCAATCAGCAGATCGCACAGGCTTTTTTATTTACCGGACCTCGTGGCGTTGGCAAAACCACCTGTGCACGAATCCTGGCGAAAACCATCAATTGCCGCAACCTCCGTCCCGACGGGGAAGCATGCAATACGTGCGAATCGTGCGAATCGTTCAATAAATCGTCTTCATTTAATATTTATGAGCTGGATGCCGCTTCCAACAATTCAGTTGAAGATATCCGCTCACTGGTCGACCAGGTAAGAATTCCACCGCAGTCGGGAAAGTATAAGGTTTATATCATCGACGAGGTACATATGCTTTCGCAGGCTGCATTTAATGCTTTTCTCAAAACCCTTGAAGAGCCTCCCACATATGCAAAGTTCATACTGGCGACTACCGAAAAGCATAAAATCCTGCCGACCATTCTGTCGAGATGCCAGATTTTCGACTTCCGGAGAATCAGTGTGGAAGATATTGCTATGCACCTGGCAAATGTTGCTCATGAAGAACATGTAGAAGCGGAAACGGATGCCCTTCATGTTATTGCCCAGAAAGCCGACGGAGGTTTGCGCGACGCCCTCTCGATGTTTGATCAGCTTGTTAGTTTTGCCGGCAAAACACTGACCTACAGGCAGGTAATTGAAAATCTGAATGTTCTTGACCACGATTATTATTTCCGTATTACCGGCTATATTCTGGAAGGCAATGTCAGTCGGACCCTGCTTACTGTTAATGAAATCATAGCCAACGGTTTCGATGGTCAGCATTTTGTTACCGGACTTGGTCAGCACCTGCGCAATCTTCTGGTGAGTAAGGATGATGGAACCCTGGCTCTTCTGGAAACTAGTGCAAACATCCGGAGTCTGTATGCAGCACAGTCGTCCGCATGTTCGGCTCAATTCCTTATGAAAGCGCTGGAATTGCTGAATCAGTGTGATTTGAATTATAAGGTAAGCAACAACAAGCGTTTACACCTGGAAATAGTGCTTATGCAATTGTGCAACCTTGCCGTCCCGGCTGATGCCGGTGTAGTTTCGGCAGCTAATCCTAAGCCGGAGACGTCGCGTAAGGTTCAGTCAGCTCCGGTACAGTCGCCGGCTGGTCTGGCTCCTGTCACGCCTGTTCCACAATCTCATGCTGCACCGCCGGGTTCAGTGACCCCGACTCCGGTTGCTGCTCCCTCTCCGGTTCCTTCCGCAGCGGAAACGGTGCAGGGTTCAAAAAGTAAGGTCGTGCGTACATTCAGCGGCGTTAACGTTGGGAAGATAATGAAATCCGGATCCGTAACGGGGGAGGAGACCAGGGATGATTCGGAGGCTGCAGCAGAGGTTCTGCCGGAAACGAGAGATCAGTTTACCCAAAACGATCTGGAACGTGTGTGGGAGCCAATGGCAAAAAAAGTGGCTGCAACCCAGCCGAATCTTTACAATACCCTGACCTGCCGGCCTCCGGTTCTGACCGATGAATTCAAGGTGGTGGTTACTGTGGATAACAAAATTCAGGAAGGAGAGATTTTTCACAGGCGTGGAGAGATGCTTTCGATCCTCCGGGAATCGCTCAACAACTGGGGCATACAGATAGAGACTCTGATTGCCGATCGACCGCCTGAATCGCGAAAGCCATATACCGATCAGGAGAAGTTTGATAATCTTGCCGGTCAGAATCCCGTCATAAAGAAGCTTAAGGATCAGCTGAATCTTGATATAGATATGTAGCCGGAGAAGGCTGAATAAACCTTTAGTGCCTGTTTTCAGAAAAGAGGAATCCTGAACAGAAGATTCGAAAACAGTATCATCAGAACCAGTGCCAGCGGATAAACGGCAGCATAGGCAACCTGAGCGATTCCGCTGTCCGATTGAGTGTTTATGGCTGCCAGTCCGGGCGTGCTCGTCATTCCGCCTGTAATTACTCCCATTAGCGTCAGGAAGTTCATCTTCAGCAGGTATTTTCCTGCCAGCGTCGCAACGACAAGCGGCATAATGGTGATGGCAGCACCGGCAGCAATAAGCGCGGGACCGTAATTCATAAATGTTTCTTCAATGTGTCCTCCGGCTTCACATCCTACCGTTGCAAGAAACATCAGCAGTCCAAGTTCCCTGAAAAGCTGATTGGCATTGCTCGACATCGACCAGATTATTGGGCCGGTTTTGCCAATTCCGCTCAGGATAAGGGCTGCGGCAAGCACACCTCCTGTGATGCCCGGACTGAATTCAAACCATCCGAATACCGGTATTTTTATCATCCCGGCAAGGATACCTATTACAATTCCCAGTGTAATGGGCAGGAAGTCGGTTTCCGAGAGTCGCCGGTCATCGTTGCCCAAGAGTTTTACCACCTGTTTCATGCTGTCGCGGCTGGCGGCTACCATCAGCCGGTCACCGAATCGCAGCATGGTGTAATGCATGGGTTGCAGTTCAATTCCGCTGCGGCGGATGCGCACTACCGTTGCATCGTAATTCGATCCCAGATTGAGTTTTTGAAGTGGTTTGTTCACAACCTGCCTGCTGGTAACCAAAACCCACTGTACGTCGTGCCCTTTGTCGAGCGGGAGTTCCTCTTCGGTTTGGGGGCCAACCAGGATTTTTACTTTTTCAAGGTCCTCTGCAGTTCCCAATGCCCTTATTACATCGCCCGTATGCAGAATTGTGTCCCGGGAAGGAGTCGTGGTGTGGCCATCGTGCTTAATCCTGGAGATAACACAGCTGGTTACACTTCTAAATTTGAGATCTGTCAGCGATTTGCCTTCGATGTTCGGGTTTTCAACCCTGAAGTTTCCGGGGATAAATTCAGGATAGGTCTGCTTTAGGCTTTCGTTGAATTCCTGTTCGCTTTTTCTGAAGTCAATTTTCAGGATCTTTGGAAGCAGACTGGCAAACAGCACCACTCCGATTACCCCAAAGGGGTAGGCAATGCCATAGCCTATGGATGCCATGGGAGAGCCGCTCACTTCAACGGCAGCTGCAAGTCCCGGCGTGCTGGTCATAGCACCGTTAAAAAGGCCGGTTGCCAGCGATTTATCAATGTTCATGACGCTTGCCAGCACCCATGTTAACAGGGCGCCGCTGGCAATGATAAGCGTGGCAACGATAAAAAGTTGCCTTCCATATTGTTTAAAACTTCTGAAAAAGCCGGGCCCTGACTGCATGCCGATGGTGAAGATAAAAAGCAACAGCCCGATGTTCTGGTACTCAGACGGGAGGCGAAATCCAAAGTGCCCAAGAAGCATGGCGACAAAGATAACGGCAGAAAGGTCGAGTGAAAATCCTTTTACTTTAACCCGCCCGGCCATCAGTCCCAGGCTGATGATCAGAAAAAGAGCCAGATAGCTTATTGATATCAGGTTGTCCATATCTTGGTCGCGAAAGTGCAAAGATACATAAGACGAGGGACCTGCATGCGCCTTGCTTCTTTTGATTCATCAACTTCCTATGAAAAACAAAGGAGCCGGAGTCCATCAGCAGGAATCCGGCTCCGGTAGTATTTGCTTATGAATCAATGAAAACAGTGTTTGTTACTCATTTCGGAAGATGGCTCTTTCCCCGTCGCTGTCGAGTGTTACCGCAGCGTCGCGGCTGATTTCTCCGCTCAGAATCTTCTTCGACAGCACATTCAGTACTTCGCGCTGAATTACCCGTTTTACCGGCCGTGCTCCGTATTGCGGATCAAAGCCCAGTGCTGAGATAAATTGTACTGCAGCAGGTGTATAGGATAGTGTGATTCCGTTCACGGCAAGCATATGCTTCAGGTTTTTCAGCTGCAATGTGGTTACATCTTCAATTTCTGCCTCGCTCAGCGGCCTGAACATAATCAGTTCGTCGATTCTGTTGAGAAATTCAGGGCGTATGGTTTTACGCAGCAGATTCATGACTTCTGTACGGGTTTGTCCGAATACCTGTTCCCGGTTTTTTCCGTTAAGGCCTTCGTTGTGGCTGCTGATTATCTGCGAGCCAAGGTTAGAAGTCATTATGATGATGGTATTCCTGAAGTCGGCCGTACGGCCTTTGTTATCGGTAAGGCGGCCATCGTCGAGAACCTGTAGCAACAGGTTGAAAACGTCGGGATGGGCTTTTTCGATTTCGTCGAGCAGCACAACGGAATATGGCTTTCTTCTGACTTTTTCAGTGAGTTGACCGCCCTCGTCGTACCCAACATAACCCGGAGGTGCGCCTATCAGTCTGGATACGGTGTGCCTTTCCTGGTATTCCGACATATCTATTCGTACCATGGAGTTCTCGTCGTTAAACAGAAATTCGGCCAGAGCTTTTGCCAGTTCGGTTTTTCCAACACCGGTTGTTCCCAGAAAGATGAACGATCCTATTGGTCGTTTTGTTTCCTGCAGGCCGGCTCGACTTCGGCGAATGGCATCGGCAATGGCTGCGATGGCTTCATCCTGACCTACAACCCTTTTGTGCAGTTCTTCTTCCAGGTGCAGAAGTTTTTCGCGTTCGCTTTGCAGCATGCGGCTAACGGGGATGCCTGTCCAGCGGGAGACGATTTCAGCAATCTCTTCCGACCCCACTTCCTCTTTTATAAGGGCGGAACCGCTTTGCATTTCGGAAAGATTCTGCTTCAGGGTCTCGAGTTTCTGTTCGGCGGTTTTTATTAGTCCATAGCGGATCTCCGCCACTTTGCCATAGTCGCCGTCGCGCTCCGCCCGTTCGGCTTCAAACCGGTATTGTTCAATGTTTTTCTTTGTCTGCTGAATCCCGTCCACAACCTCTTTTTCGGCTTTCCATCTTCCGGCAATGTCGTTGCGCTCTTCGTTAAGGTTTGCCACTTCGGCGGTGATGGAGGCAAGTCTTTGCTCATCGCCTTCCCGCTTTATGGCTTCTCGCTCTATCTCAAGCTGTTTGATCCGGCGTTCCACCTCGTCGAGTTCTTCGGGCACGGAATTTATCTGAAGCCGCAATCTGGCTGCAGCCTCATCGATAAGGTCTATGGCCTTGTCGGGAAGAAAACGGTCGCTTATGTAGCGCTGCGAGAGCTCGACTGCGCTGATGATGGCTTCATCCTTAATACGAACCCTGTGATGCGTTTCGTAACGTTCCTTAAGTCCGCGCAGAATTGAGATTGCATCCAGGGTGTCGGGCTCGTCGATTGTAACGATCTGAAACCTGCGCTCAAGCGCTTTGTCTTTTTCGAAGTATTTCTGATATTCCTTCAGGGTGGTGGCACCGATAGCGCGTAACTCTCCACGGGCCAGGGCCGGTTTAAGTATGTTGGCTGCATCCATTGCGCCCTCGCCTCCTCCGGCTCCCACCAGGGTGTGGATTTCATCGATAAACAAGACTACCTCACCATCCGACTCTATTACTTCCCGCACAACGCTTTTCAGCCGCTCTTCGAACTCCCCTTTGTACTTGGCTCCGGCAATCAGCGCTCCCATATCGAGGGAGAAAATTTGTTTTGATTTCAGGTTTTCGGGTACGTCGCCGTTGATAACTCTGTGCGCAAGCCCCTCGGCAATTGCTGTTTTACCAACTCCCGGTTCTCCAATCAGTATGGGGTTGTTTTTCGTTCTCCGGCTAAGGATCTGAAGTACCCTTCGGATCTCTTCGTCGCGTCCGATTACCGGATCGAGTTTTCCGTTGCGGGCCAGATCGTTAAGGTTACGTGCATAGCGGTTTAGGGCGTTAAAGGAGTCTTCGGCCGATGCCGAGCCGGCTTTGGCGCCTTTACGGAGATCGGCAATGGCTGCTTTTAGCTCTTTTTCGCTCAGGCCGGCATTGCGAAGTAAATCCGAAATCTGGTCACCACCTGAGAGAAGTCCCAGCAGAAGGTGCTCAACCGACACATATTCATCGCCCATCCCGCGCGCGGAGGCATTGGCTTTCTGAAGTGCTTTTGAAGCATTGTTACTCAGGTATTGTTCACCGCCGCTAATCCTCGGCTGGCTTTCGAGTATGGCGTCCAGGGCTTTTTGGAGTATTGTTGCATTAACGCCTGTTTTCCCGAAAAGGAAAGGAAGAACGTTGTCATCGGCTTGCATCAGTCCCTTAAGTAGGTGAGCTGTTTCAACGGCCTGGTGGCTCATTGCAGCTGCAGTTTCCGTTGCCGACTGTACGGCCTGCTGTGATTTTATAGTGAAATTGCTGAAATTCATTTTGTGTAATACCTTTCTGTTTTATTCCGCCTGATTACATCAAAAGCCCTGCCAGCTGGGAAAAATCACACATATATGACAAAATGGCATATATTAGTTTTCTCTAACGGACAATGTGACAGATATTTTTTCGTGTTTTTGATAAACAATTGATTTAAAAGCCTGTTACCTTTGTGCCTTCGAAAGAACGATCATTAAACCCTATATATGGCGAACAGATTAATGGATCCAATCGGGCGGCTTATGGGCCTGAGGTATAAATCGCATCCCTGGCATGGGGTTGAAATTGGGGCAGATGCCCCCGAAGTGGTTACCTGTTTTGTAGAAATGGTTACCACGGATACGGTAAAGTACGAGGTTGACAAAATTTCCGGTTATCTGAAGATAGACCGGCCTCAGAAATATTCGAACGTATTACCGGCTTTGTACGGATTCATCCCGCAAACGCTGTGCGCAAAGAAGGTAGCAGACTTTGCAGCAAAGAAATCGGGCAGAGACGACATCATCGGTGATGGTGATCCTCTGGATATCTGCATTTTGTCTGAGAAAATCATCTCGCACGGCGATATTCTTGTCCAGGCGATTCCGATCGGGGGTTTCCGGATGCTTGACGGAAACCAGGCCGACGATAAGATCATCGCGGTTCTCAAGAACGATGCCGTTTACGGCGATTATACCGATGTTGAACAACTTCCTGCACTTATTGTAACCCGTCTGAAACACTATTTTCTTACCTACAAAGACCTTCCCGGCGAAGCCAGGGGTTGTGAGATTACTCACACGTATAACGCAAGCGAAGCGCGGGAAGTTATAGAATATTCGATAGAAGATTACCGTCGGAAATTTGAAAACCTCGACACACTTTTATCGGAAGTCTGAGTCACTGCCAAAAATGGGGCATTTTGCAACGCGTTGCATATCCTTTTTTATATACAACGACTTCATTCACTTTATACTTCATTGAAATTCTAATCCGGAATAATGAAATCGGAGTTCAAGCATACGCTGGTGCTGGGAGCCAGTCTGAATCCTGCAAGGTATTCGCACTCTTGCATTGTTGATTTGGTGAGAAGCGGACATCCCGTTACTGCTGTCGGGCTGCGGGAGGGCATAGTGGAAGGCGTTCCTGTGCAAAAGGGATTGCCGGATGTGCAGGGAATTCATACCGTAACGCTGTACCTGAATCCCCTGAACCAGAGGAGTTACTATACCTATATACTTTCTCTTGCCCCGAAAAGGATAATATTTAATCCCGGAACCTGGAATCCGGAACTGGTTGCACTGGCAGAAGAAAAAGGTATAGAAACCGAAAGCCGGTGTACCCTCATGATGCTTGCCGCTGATTCATTCTGAAGAATTCGGGCGCTTATACACGAAAACGGGTGTTTTTACGTTTTGAGGCAGATGCATGTATAAAATTAAGTAATTTAGCCTGCTGATCCTTTTTGGAAGGCATTATGCGCTGAATTATCATCGGGGAACATATTCGACTCAATGAAGAAATTACGATTATCCGGAATCCTAACGCTGATTGTTGCCGTATTACTGCTTTTTCCAGGCAGAGAGGCCGCAGGTCAAACAAATATTACCAGTGTGGCAGGCGGTATTTATTGCCCTGAATCCCAATATATTGTACCAATTATGGTAACGGGTGCCGATAATGTGGATTCAATTTCGCTTTCGTTAATATTTTCGCCTCAAACGCTTACATTTCTTAGTTACCGGCAGGTTAATCCCATACTTCAAACCGGCTTCCCGGATGTTCAGTCTTCTGAAAACAGGGTTACCTTTACCTGGAGGTCGGATGCCCCGGTCAGCATCACCAACGACAAACTACTCGAGCTGATTTTCCGGACAGGACATACGCCCGGCATCCTCTCCTTCGACGAAAGCCGCAGCCTTTTCCGTGTATATGGCGGAGGACAGGTTGTTACGCAATACATAAATGCGGAAATTGAACTCTTCCCTTCGCTTTTTGTGGAGCTGGAAGAGCTGGATGCTACCTGTTCGGGAAAGTGCGATGCCAATATTGTTGCATTTGTCAGTGGCGGTCTTAAGCCTTATTCCTATCTGTGGAATGGTGAAACATCGATTTTCGACAGCATTCGGACCGGTGCTTGCAGCGGGGTTAATAACCTTATGGTATCCGATGGTAACGGATGCATACTGGATACAAATTTCGTTGTATCCCAGCTTCCTTCAACCAATGTTGAGGTGGACGTTACCCCCGATACCGTCTACATTCAGAATCCAACTGTACGGTTCTCATTTTCCGAGGATCAGAATATTGTTGAATGGCTCTGGGATTTTGGCGATGGCAGCGATCGCTCCATCGAAAGGAATCCCGTTCATGTATTTACAACGGCTTCAACCCCCGATCTGAAATCGTATCAGGTGAAATTAAGGGTTGTAAACAGTCAGGGATGCGATACGCTTATCATTTTCGAGTTGCCGGTGAGGGAAGCAGAGGTTTTTGTTCCCAACGTGTTCACTCCCAATGGTGACAACATCAACGATGTGTTTAAAATAGCCAAGAAGAACGACGGCGGCAGCAGCAGCGGAAGTAATTACATTCCGATAAACCTTGAGTTTATCCGCCTCGAGCTGGTGGTTCTCGACCGCTGGGGACGCAAGGTTTATCAGAACGATAACTATAAAAACGATTGGGACGGTGGCAATCTTCCTGATGGAACATACTATTACCGCCTGAATACCTACGGATATTTCAGAGACGATACGTACCGGGGAGCCGTCACCATACTCAGGGGCAGGAGAGATTAACCGCGGTTATTTATCAATGAAATCCATACGGTGAACTTCTACTCCCGGAATGCCGGAGAGTTCACCCTCAAGCCGTTCCCACTCAGTAATATCGCCAATCAGCTCAAGCAATATCAGTCCGCCCGGACCGCACCAGGTTTCATCCACCTCGTGCAATCCAAGTCGCGTCCGTATGGAACACCCATACGAAGTTAACAGTTTCTGAACTTTGTCCGATACTTCCATCCTGTTGCTGACATTAACGCCAAGAATTCTTCGCTTCATTTTTTGCCCTCCTTCGTTAAAACGTAAACGACATATGTTGCATTTCAACGCCGCCAATGGAATTTATTTCTTCTTCAAAAGCTTTCCAGTCTGCTGGCTTTCCGCTCAGGTGCAGAATGATAAAACCCATGCGGCTGCATGTGTTTTCGCTCAACTCGTGGAAACCCAGGCGGGAGTGAATAAGGTTGGCATACTTGCTCAGGGTCAGTTGCAACCGACCGGCTTCCTTGATCCTGTCCCTGATCATCAATCCAATAATTCTGGTTTCTTTCATGGTTGCCTTGGGAATGTAGTTTGACTTAAAAATAAAGATCGCGTTCGCCGGCTTTCACCCGTTCAAGTCTGTTCTTCAATTCAGTGGTGTTGAAGTTGCCGGGACTTTCGTCGAGGTCTTTCAGGTTTTTGCTGATGACTTCCCAGCCTTTCCGTTTAGTATCTGCAGGAGCATAGTCCTCCAGATACTCTGCCAGTGTCAGCATTGCATTGGGTGAGCAAAAACGCTTGATAAAACCGGGGACCGAGAATTCCATAAAATGCTCACCGGTGCGGCCGCGACGATAGCAGGCGGTGCAGAACGAAGGCAGATAATCGTTTTCAAAGAGTTCATCAATGATTTCATTCAGCGAACGATTATCGCTGATTTCGAATTGTTCGCGGTTCAGATCCTGATGTTCATTAATGGAATCCGAATAGGATCCCAGCTCAAGCTTGGTACCGCCATCGATCTGAGAAACGCCAAACTGAATGACTTCGTGTCTGAGTGCCGGATTCTCCCTGGCAGTAAGTATCATTCCCGTATACGGCACTGCCAGCCTGAGAATGGCCACCAGGCGGGCAAAATCCTCATCGCTTACGGTATAATCCTTGCCAATTTCGAGTTTTGAGGCATTTTTTATTCTTGGGAAAGAGATGGTATGCGGTCCTACCTGATAACATGCTTCCAGGTGATTCGTATGCCGAACCAGGCCCATGACCTCAAAACGCCAGTCGTAGAGTCCGAAAAGTGCCCCGATTCCAACGTCATCTATTCCGGCTTCCTGTGCCCTGTCCAGCGATGTCAGGCGATATTCGAAATTTCTTTTCTTCCCGCCAAGGTGATACGTCTTGTACGCCCCGGGGTGATACGTTTCCTGAAAGATCTGGTACGTGCCTATTCCTGCTTCCTTAACAATCCGGAAGTCTTCAATCTCAAGCGGAGCTGCATTTATATTTACTCTCCTGATTTCGCCGGGGCCTTTCTTAACCCCGTAAACGGTGCGAACGGTATGGGCAATGTATTCCGCATTGTATTCCGGGTGTTCCCCGTAAACCAGGATGAGCCTTTTCTGACCATTGTCTTCAAGCGCTTCCACTTCCTTTATCAGCTCCCCGTCGGAAAGCGTTTTCCGGATGGCCTCTTTATTGGAAACCCGGAAACCGCAATATTTGCAGTTGTTGGTGCACTTGTTGCCTACGTAGAGCGGGGCAAATAATACGATACGATTACCGTACACACGCTTTTTAAGTTCTCTTGCGCCTTCTTTGATTTCTTCTATCAGATCAGGGTCGGAGGCATTAATCAGAATGGCTGTTTCTCTGAGTGTCAACCGGTTCTTTTCAAGCGATTTGGCAATCACTTCCCTTACCGACTTCCTGTCGGCTTTTGTCTCGTTCAGGATTTCCCATATTTCATCCGGATCGATGAAGGGTTTCATGCGCTGATCCGGGATACGGCATTTTTCAGGTGTAAAAATCATTATATGTTGAAATTCAAATGTTTATAATTCGGTTTCTTGTCCTGCAAAGGTACAACGATTAACCCGTTCAGGGGGTGAAAAGTAGTTTTATTTTCAGCAGATACCACCAAATAGGCTGGTTGTGTTCAGTTTTAATCTATAAGTCTTCTGTTTTACAGATCCAGTTTCAGGTTATCGTATGCAAGATGCACATTTTCCGGAAGCCGGGTTTCAACTTCACCGTGCAGCCCCAGGAAATGGCTGATATGCGTGAGGTATGCCTGCTCTGGTTTCAGTTCTTCTATCAGTTGCAGGGCTTCGCCAAGAGAGAGGTGTGAGATGTGTTTTGAATTTCTCAGTGCGTTTAATACCAATATTTTAGCTCCGGTAATCTTATGTTTTTCCTCGTCAGGAATTACGCTGGCATCCGTGATGTAAACGAGATTTCTGATCCGGTATCCCATTACCGGCAGCTTGTTGTGTAAAACCCTTATGGGTGTGATTCGTGTAGGACCCACAAAAAAGGGTTCGTTTTCAATGGTGTGAATGGTAAGCTGAGGAACCCCGAAATAGCGCGTTTCGGTAAAGATGTACGGGAACTCGGTTCGAATGGCATCCATTACATTAACCGTTCCGTAGATCGGAATATTTTTGTTAAGGATGTAATTGAATGCCCTTACATCGTCGAGTCCGGCAATATGGTCGCGGTGTTCGTGCGTGAAAACAACGGCATCAATATCTTCTACCTGCTGTTTAAGCATCTGAAACCGGAAATCAGGTCCGCAGTCTATGACGATATTCTGGTTGTCGACTCTGATCATGGCGGAAGTCCGGAACCGTTTGTCTCTCGGGTCGGCCGACTTACAAACGGGGCAGTTGCAGGCGATCACAGGTACCCCGATGGATGTGCCTGTTCCCAGGAATGTTATGCTGATCTTTTCCGGATTGCTCATGTCAAAGGTCTTAATAGATCAGTTCTTCCACTTCGGACTGGTCGGCTTCAAGCTGCTTCATCATTTCTGTTGCATCGCTGAAAGCCAGTTCATCTCTGATCCGTTTTGCAAAAAACACTATAGCTGTATGTCCGGTCAGGTTTAAGTTGTGGCCGGTATCAAACAGGTGTACATCAATCAGAATGTCCTCGAGTATACGTATCTCAGGCGGTAGTGAGTTTTTAATATTGAGAATGCCTTTGTAATATTCACCATCTACCAGAACGGTAACGGCATATACGCCGTCGCAGGGGATCAGCTTGCTGTCTTCGTCAATTTTCAGGCGCATGGTCGGGAAGTTCATTTCACGGCAGGTTGAACTTCCCGGGTAAAGTTCGCTGATGATAATGTAATGATGATCCAGATATGCATTGGCCCGCTGAATCTTGCCTTCCAGAAGGGCTTTCCGGATTAGTGTTGAGCTAACCGTTTCGTTGTGAATATCCTGTTCGGGAATTTCTTCAACCCCGAAGTTGTAATATTGCCCCAGTTCATACAGATATTCGAAATTGCCCTCACGATTGTGCCCAAAATGATGGTTAAAACCGATTACCACTCTGGCGGCCCTGAGTTTTGCTGCAAGAATGTTGCGGATAAAGTCGATGGATGAAATTTTCGAAAACTCGCGGGTAAATTCAAGGATGATCAAGTTATCGAGGCCTGTTTTTCGGAGCAGTTCGATTTTTTCGCGCTGTGAGTTTATCAGTAACAGTGTTTTTCCGGCCGTATCGGGAAACAATACCTTTCGGGGATGAGGATGAAAGGTAATAAGAACCGATTCTCCTTCAATCCCGCCGGCAATTTCCCTCAACCTGTTGAGAATGGTTTTATGTCCGATGTGTACACCGTCGAACGAGCCGGTTGTAACTACCGGATTTTTTATGGTGCCGATGTCGTCCAGGCTATAGTATATCTTCATTCCGGGGTAGATTCCTGATAGGATCAGGCCTTTTTAACAAAGTAAGCAATTTTTTCAAGGCTTGTTATCATGTCGTATTCCTGCAGGTAAACGTGCGGGGGTACGTTCAGTGCTTTGGGAGAAAAGTTGAGGATGCCCCTGATTCCGGCCATCACAAGCTCTTCGGCAACACGGGCGGCAGATTCGCCGGGTACCGATATCACTGCAATGGAGATACCCTCCTTCCGGATGATGTCTATCATCTGTTCGCTGTGGTAACATTGTACCCCGGCATAAATCCTGTTTATCTTTTCAGGATTGGTGTCAAAAGCAGCTACTATCGAAAGTTTGGTACGTTTGCCGCTAAAATAGCCCATAATGGCGCGGCCCAGGTTACCGATTCCGACTACGGCAACCTTTTGCCCCTCCCGGGTGTCGATAATCTTTCCGATGATATCAATGAGCTCTTTTACATCGTAACCCTGCCTTAAGGTACCGGTGTATCCGATCAGCATAATATCGCGCCGGACCTGAACGGCTGTAATGTGCAGCAGATTGGCTATTTCATGTGAGAAAATATGATGCTTGCCGCCGGCATAGTAATTCAGAAGTGCCCTGCGATACTGGCTCAGCCTTTCAACTGTTTTATCGGGAAGTTTTTTTTGCATTAACATAAGACTTGTTTAGGTTGGGATTTATTCAACAGGAAATACCACGGTAAACGTCGTTCCCTTGTCGGGAATACTTGTAACTTCTATATCTCCGTGGTACATTTCTACAATTTTTTTTGCTATCGACAGGCCAAGACCTGAACCGGTGATATGTTTAGTCTTTGGATTTTTAATTCGAACGAAATCCTGAAAAAGCCGCGAAGATTCTTCTTCCGTCATCCCGATACCTGTATCGGAGACCTGAAGACTTATTCTGTGCTTTTCCTGATTCACAAATACATCGACGCGACCACCCTGGTGGTTGTATTTCACGGCATTAGAAATCAAATTATTAAGTATGATTTCTATCTCTTTGGGATCGGCTTCCATAAATACCGGTTCTCTGGTGTTAAGGTATACATCCACATCCTTCTGAATGGCATACGGACGGTTGGTGTCGATGGATATTCCGGCAATTTTCGTGAGGTCAACTTTTTCAAGGTTTTGGACCGGTTTACCCGATTCAATTTTCGTAAGGTCGAGCAAATCCATTATCAGACCCCTCATCCCGTTTATCCGTTCCAGCGAACGGTCAATCATTTCGGTGTATGAGTCTATTTTATCGCCAAACTGTTTTTCATGCATAATCTTCAGGTAGCCTTCTATGGCATTGATCGGAGCCTTGAGTTCGTGCGAAAGTACCCGGAGAAACTGGAAACGGATGAGTTTTCCTTCTTTGTTCATTTTTTGGGTCATCCGCTTCAGAAACAGCTGTTTTGTGATATTCTCGATGGACGACCGAAGTTCCTGGGGAGTGAACGGCTTGGGGATAAAGTCGTAAGCCCCGTCGCGCGTTGCTTTCACTGCCAACTCCAGCGAGGCATACGATGTAATCATCACCACAACAATGTCGTATAGGTTTTTCTTTACATATTCCAGTACCTCAACCCCCTGTATTCCGGGTAATTTGTTGTCGAGTAGTATGATGTCGGGCATCTCCCTGTCTATGATTTCAATCGCATCTTCTCCTGTCGGGGCTTCGAGTACGTTGAATTCGATGTGCTCGTCCATAAAAGGATAATCAACCCTGAAATTCTGCAGAATTCTCCGGGTTCCCATCCGGATACCCATTTCGTCATCTACAACCAGTATTTTGTATTCGGCCATTTTTTAAATCTTAAGCAACTTATTTATTTCACGCTGAAGCTGGTCGGCACGTATTCCTTTGTCGAGAAAGAGATCGGCCTTTATCCACTGACTGTTTTCATCCGGGTTGATATCGAATGTCATTCCGGTTTCGGCGGTTACAGCCGTGGCTATGATAATCGGAACTTCCGGATATTTCCGCTTGATCTTGTAAGCAAGAATAAAACCGCTGTCGTCGGTTTCCATCATCAGGTCGAGAATGGCCAGATCGGGCCTCACCGTTTCAATGATCGATTCGGCTTCTTTCTGTCCTTCCGCGGTGATGGCTTCAAACCCAAACTGTTCTACCTTCAGTTTCATCTGAAACAGGTAGTCCATGTCGTCGTCTACAATTAAAATCGTTTTTTTCATTTCGGATTGGAGTTTTATTCCGGGTATTAGTGTTTTGTTTTTAGGACTTTGGAATTCTGGGTAAGGTAATGGTTACGGTAGTTCCTGTCGGCCCTTTTCGAAGGTCGGCATTCGACTTGAACGTAATATTTCCTTTGTGCATTTTTACGATACCGTAGATAATGGGTAAGCCGAGTCCGGTACCTCTGCCAATGGCTTTTGTCGTAAAAAATGGTGTAAAGAGTTTGCTCATGTTATCTTCGGCAATTCCCGTTCCCGTATCGGCAATGCTTATGGTTATTTCTTCAGGCGTGTCAATCATCCGGATATGTATCAGACCTCCGTTTTCCGGCATGGCTTCCGATGCATTTTTCAGCAGGTTGGTAAACACTTGTGCCATCTGATCGGCATCCAGCGTTACTTCAGGGTTCTGAACCCTGGATTCAAGGGATACCTTAACCTGTGGTGCAAATATTACAGAGCTGATGGAATGTTCCATAAGCTGGTTGATGCTTATGGCGGCCAGGTTTACCTGGTTTTTTCGCGCGAAGTTCAGCAATCCGCCTACAATTTTTTTGCAGCGTTCGGCCTGCTCGGCAATAAGATCCAGATCCTTCCGGATGGGATCTCCCTGAGGAGCTTCGTCTTTCAGGATGTTGCTGTACATGGTTATAATGCCCAGGGGGTTGTTGAGTTCATGCGCAATGCCTGCCGAGAGCTGTCCCATGCCCGCGAGCTTCTCCGATTGCCGGAGTGCTTCCTGTGTGTTGGCCAGTTTTTCATTCGATATGTTCAGCTCTGCAATGTAGTTGTGCAATTTTTCAATGGCATAGGGCAGACACATCTCATGCTCAGCAAGTCCCTGGATAATAGCAATGGCATGATCCTCGCACGAATCGTATCCGCAGGCTCCGCAGTCCAGATGATCCTGAGGCCCGAATTTCCCCATTTTTTCAAGTGCTTTTGTGATCTCTTCCTTTTCGGGACGTTCGTACGGGATCTCCCTGCGCTGAAATTCGCGTTTCAGCGAGAGTTGTGAATATTCGGTATAGTCTTTTTCCCACTGAACCATATCCATCCCGTCGAGCTTATGCAGTGCATAATCGCTTACACTGGCGCGCTTTCTGTATCTGCGGCTGAGTGATGAGAAATAGGGGTAAGGCGACATTCCCGGGCCCATGATGCATCCTTCACAGCACAGTAATTCCAGGTGCTCCTGTGCAATCTGGCCGCTTTCAAACTCTTTGATTGCTTCCTGAAAGTCGCGACGCCCTTCCGCTACAATTACATTCCGCTCAAATATATCCTCCGTTACATCCATGGTGCTTAACAGCCCCCGGCTTACCGGGAAGATGGCACCTCTGCCTCCTAAAGGCGGGTCGAATTCGGTAGGCGCAACATCGGCAGGCTTTAGTCCGGTCTGATTTATCATTTCACGAAGCTCACGGAATGTCAGAGCTGCATTTATCTCATCGGATTCATCCTTTTTAGCTATACAGGGACCAATAAATACTATTCTGAGGTCATCGCCGTATTTTTTTCGGATTACCCTCGACATGGCAACCATAGGCGATACAATGGTAGCCAGGGAGTCGACCAGGTCGGGATGGTAGTGTTCAATATAATTGACAATTGCAGGACAGTCGCTCGAAATTACCGGAGGATAGTGCTTGGTCTGAATAATTCGTTTGTATTCGCCGGCGACCAGGTCGGCTCCGAAAGAGACTTCGGCAACAATATCGAATCCTAGTGCACGGATAAGAGAAACCAGTAAACGGTGGTTTTTTATCTCGGAAAATTCTGCAGGAAAGCTGGGTGCCACCAGTGCTGCTACCTTACTGCCGCTGTTTATCAACTCGCGGGTAATGTCTATCTCTTTCCTGAAAACTTTGGCATTCTGACTGCAAACTTTTATACAGTTTCCGCAACCGATGCAGCGTTCGGTAATTACTTCGGCCTGCCCGTTACTGATTTTTATTGCCTTGGCCGGGCATTCGCGCACACAGGTATAGCATACACGGCACCTTTCGCGAATGGTGTGTACAAGGGGTTTTTTCTGCAGGAAACTATCTTTTTGCATACGCCGTTGTTCGGTTAAAGAGGTACTTCTCTCTTTTTAAACGATGTGTGAAGGAGTTTCATCGACAGCTCGCCCATTGGTTCGCCCAGAAATTCCTTATACAATTCCATGATAGCCGGATTTTTATGTGCCACCCGGATAGGGTCTTTCTCGTCGAGGTC
>JALHHH010000105.1:4487-6722 GCA_022837485.1 Bacteroidales bacterium | reverse complement strand
GCACCTGGAGTCTGGTTGACAACTGCGGAAACGCTGCTGCTGATCAGGTACAGACCATCACCGTTGAAGACAATACACCTCCGACGTTTACCCGTCCTGTTGACATCACGATTTACACTGATGCTAACTGTGATTACGACGTTGACGTTGAATTTACCGGAGATGTGACAGATGAAGCAGACAATTGCTCAACCGGCATCGAAGCGACTTACGTTGATGCTGCTCCAGTGGCTCTTGAAGGTTGTGAAGGCGGATACACGATAGAGAGGACCTGGAGTCTGGTTGACAACTGTGGCAACGCGGCTGCTGATCAGGTACAGACGATCACCATTCGTGACAACATGGTTCCCATAGTAATTACTAAAAATATTACCCTTAGCCTGGGAGAAGATGGGACATTAACAATAGATGATGATGCGGTTGATGATGGTTCATATGACAACTGCACAGCACAGGAGAACTTAATTTTCAGTCTCAGCAAGACTTATTATACCTGTGATGATATCGGTGAAAATGAAGTAACTCTTACCGTTACCGATCTCTGCGGCAATTTTGCCACCGGCACAGCCATTGTAACCATTACCGTCCCGACGGTAACCTCAGTGTACGTCAGTGCCGATGCCGCCCGTTACATGGATGAGGTTACGCTTTATGCTGAAATCGAATCTTACTGCGGAATTGGTGACCTGGAAGGTACTGTTGAGTTCTTCCTTGATGGCGTTTCAGTAGGTTCTGCTCCGGCTTATCCGATTCCTGACGGTGAAGAAGGCTATCCTGATAAATTGAGGGCATCTCTTCTGTATCAGATTTCAGTTATTCCTAAAGATAATTTTGAAACTGACCCATGGCATGTTACAGCTGAATTTGTCCCGGCTACAGAATATTATGAGGAAAGCACTTCAGGAGAAGCTGAACTGTTTATCTATCCCCGTGAAGCTACACCATTCAGTGCAACCGTTGGATTCTACACCGGACCCATTTACGCCTGGACAACCACTCCAACATCCAGCACAGGTACTGTAACCCTTTCTGCAACCATTGTGGATGCCAACGTACCGGTGGGTGATGTAAGGGGAGCTGTCATTTCTTTCTACTACATCAACACTGACGGAAGCAGAACCCCCATTCCAAGCGCCCAGAATCTTCCGGTCGGACTGGTCGACCAGCTTGATGGAACTGTGGGTGCTGTAAGTGCCGATGTTCAGTTGAATCTTGGTAACCAACTCTCAGCTGATTACATGGTAGGTATTGAAATCAAGGGCGGATATATCAATGATCCTGAAAGCCCCGAATCTCAGGCGCAAATCACCATCTACAAACAAACTGCCGGTGGCAGAATCAATGGTGCAGCCGAACTGGTAAACACCGTGAACACCAATGGTCAAATCAAGGGTGCAATAGGTCAGACCACCGAGGTCTCTTTTGATGTAACCTACAACAAAAAAGGCAGAAATCCACAGGGACGTGTAACCATTGTAATCTGGAGCTGGTATGATGCAAACGGCTTGCTTGATAATACACTGCATAAGTACATCATTACTTCAAATGCTATCAATGCAACGGTTGTAAATCAGCCTGAACAGGGACATGCTTACTTTAGCTCAAAAGCCAATCTGAAAGAGGAAATCGACGGACAGACAATTTCTGTCCAGGGAAACAGTGTGCTGCAGATGTGGCTGTTTGATGATAATAACGATGGTGGTCCGAATGGCTTACTTGGCATTCAGTATGACAGGCTGGAAGGTGGCATCTGGTATTCAAACAACTGGAATGGTACTAATACTGTTATGGGTCAGATTGCAGGAACACCTGATTATGATGCCGGATTTGTGCAGGTATCGGCTGACGGATCCAAGAGTACTGAAGAGATCGTGATTCAGGAAGAAATGGAAACTGAAACTGAAAGTCAATTCATTGTCTTCCCCAACCCCGCCAGCGATAAAGCTACTTTCCGCTTTGTGCCGCAAACCGATACACGGGCCAGACTGGAGCTTTACAGCGTAAACGGTGCGCTTCTGCAAACCCTGTTTGAGGGTAATGTGAAGGCCGGTGAGGTTTACGAAATGGTCTATCAGCCTGAGGTGCGCGTCACCGGAATGGTACTCTACCGACTGATTCTGGATCAGCGGGTTATTAACGGAAAGCTTCAGATACAGCGCTAAAACCACAGGCGTCTGTAATAACGGAACGGTGGATTTCCCGCAACGGAAATCCACCGTTTTTTAATTTTTGCTG
>JALHHH010000105.1:0-4479 GCA_022837485.1 Bacteroidales bacterium | reverse complement strand
GCTGCGGACTTCCATCCGCGAAAGCGCAGCTGTAGTACCCGGAATTAAGATGTGATAAACTTCATGCTTATTCCTTCCCGGAATACTGAGCCGGTATGGTTGTTTCACCTCCGTCGCGCATCGCCCGGTAGTGCGGCGACATTATCTCAAACCCCTTTTCGTTGAACACATCCTGAATGTTCTGATGCAGGGCGGAATAGATTGCTGCAATACGGTTTACCGCACCTATGTGTGCGTTGAGCTGGTAGGAAACGTAAAAATCATCCAGACTTGTCTGCAGAACAAACGGAAGGGGCTCGCGGTTGATGTCCGGGGTTCGCAGAGCGGCGTCGATCAGGGCCTGATGTACGTCTTTCCATGGAATATCGTAGCCGATGGTAACCGTTGTGTGAACGATCAGCCCTTCGCGTCCGGCATTTGCCGAATAGTTGATGGTGTTCCCCGAAAGTACGGAGGCGTTGGGGATGGTGATTTCTTCCATCTTGGGTGTTTTCAGCCGGGTAACGAGCAGGGTTTTCTCGATCACATCCCCGGTCATTTCGCCGATTTTTATGCGGTCGCCGATTTTGAACGGGCGCATGTAGGTTATCACTATGCCTGCAATGATGTTGGCGATGGCCGACGAGGATCCCAGCGAAAACAGCACTCCTATGAATACCGATACGCCTTTGAATATTCCCGAATCGGAGCCGGGGAGGTAGGGGAAGATCATCACGAACATAAAGGCATACAACAGAAACTTTACGATGCTGTAGGTCGGCGGAGCCCAGTCGGCATGGAAACCGGGAATCCGGAGTTTTTCCGATTCAATTTCCGTAAAGATGTAGCGCACGAATTTGATAAAGTAGCGCATCAGTACGACGATCACCAGAATGCTGAACAGGTTGGGAATGTAATCCCATACGGCCTGCAGAACGCTGCTGAAGGGCGACCAGATCAGACCGAAAAGTTTGTCGGCCCAGCCCCTGGTAAATGGAAATATGCTGAATATCAGCGGTATGTTCAGATAGAGTATAAGGGCAGCGATCACCCATTTCAGAAACTTAAGTATGAAGAGTATGAGTTTCAGCTCCTGGTCGGCCGAGAGGAAGGTGTAGTCTTTGTAGGAGAGGTTTTTGAGCCATTTTTCCTTATTTGTTGAAATGTACTGTTCCGATTTCCGGTGCAGCCGCATCGTCAGCCGGATCAGCAGCCATACGCCGGCAAGGATGAGCACTACCAGACCTATGCGGGTAAGCAGCCGTCCGAGGCTTGCGTCTTTGCGTGCATCAGCGACGGCCACTCGGATTCGTTCTGCATATTCAGCAGCCATTTCGTGCCGGTTCTGATTGTAAATACGTGCGTCCAGATCGGAAATGCTCATAATCACCTGGTCGCGGTATACAATGTCGGAGGTGTAATCCGATTCAAGTGCAAGTATAGAATCCGTTGTCAGGAAGTCGTCGCGCGTAAGCAGGCGCAGCCGTGTCGAAATATCTTTTGCTCTTTCGGCAGGTTTTGTAGCCCCGCTCCGGTTATAGATCATAAACAGGGTGTCGCCCCTCAACAGCACCGGATACCGGGAAGCTTCCTCTCTCAGTCTGGCCGCCTGCATCGAAAGTCGGGCATTTCGGGCCGAATCGGCAGATTCGAGCTGTTTTATTTCGCGTTCAAGCTGTTCCTTTCTCTGTTTGTCCCTGTTCCCGAGAAGCAGTATCTGCTCGTTAAGCAGAGCTTTACGCACCGAATCGGCCAGGCGTGTTTTTTCGTATTCATTCAGCTGTGACTGTAATTCTTTCAGCCGGCCCCCCAGCGTATCCTGGGCGGTTGCTTGCTGGCAGGTAAATGCAATCAGAAGCAGCAGGAACGTTATCTTCTTCATAAACCAACGGATTTAGTTCATGGCTAAAATAGGAAAAAGGATTTAAAGCACCATTTTACATTAAAGGTGCGGCAAATGAAAGGAACGCGAAATAAATGTGTCAGAGAATTTTTGGTGAATGCACTTCAATGACTTCAAGCAGTTCTTCCCTGAGGAACGGTTTGTTTATAATTTCATTGAATCCTGCATCCAGCGTTTTTTTTCGGTCATCGGCCGAGATGTAAGCCGACTGAGCGATAATCGGAAGATCGGGTTTCAGGCCTCGTATGCGTTTCATTGCTTCAAAACCGTTCATTACAGGCATCCGGATATCCATCAGAATCATTCCGATATCCGGACGTTTTTTGAATATTTCAACGGCCTCCTCTCCGTTGGCGGCATGAAGCAGCCGGATTCCGGTATCCTTAAGAAGCTCGCTCATATAACGGTAGTTCATGATCTCGTCTTCGGCGACAAGAATAGTGAGATCGTCGGTGAAAATCTCTTTTGCCGGCTTTGACGTCTGCTGCTGCGATCCGGTTGCGTCCCGGAAGGCTTTCGGGGGAAATCCGGTAAGGAATTTATCCGGAGACGTGCTTTCAAACAGGGAAGGTACGTTCGTCCTTGAAGCTCCCTTTTCGGAAGGAGTGTAGGGGATTTCAAACGTAAATCGTGCTCCTTTTCCCTGTTCCGATTTCACGCTTATCCATCCGTTCATCAGTTGAAGGTTCCCCTTGCAGATCGCTAATCCCAGTCCGGCACCTTCGTGAAATTTTCCGGGTACGTCTTCCGCTTTACGGAAATATTTAAAAATTTCGGTGAGTTTCTCCTGCGGGATTCCGAGTCCGGTGTCGTTAACAAAAAATATTGCTTTGTCTTTTTGGATGGTATAACCGAATTCTATCGAACCTTCCGAGGTGAACTTCACGGCATTATGCACCAGGTTGCCGACGATTTGCCTGAGTTTGTATTCGTCGGTTACCAGTCCGTCGCGGCCGCTTTCAAGTCCTGCCGTATAACGGAATTCTACACCCGGTTTAACGTGTGGAAGCATTTGTTCGTAAACTTCGAGCAGTAACCGGTTTATTCCGGTTTCCCTGGGATGCACGTTCACCGTGCCCGTTTCCAGCATACTGATGTCGAGGATCTGATTTACCAGTTCCAGTAAACGGTTCGAGCTGTTGGTGATGATTCCGAGGTATTCTTTCCGCAATTCATCTCCGGGATCTTCGTTTTCGAGTAAAGTGGCAAAGCCGATGATGCCGTTCATGGGGGTGCGGATTTCGTGCGAAATGTTTTGCAGGAAGGCCGACTTCAGACGGTCGCTTTCAACTGCTTTTTTTTCCGCATCGCGCAGGCGCACGAGGTGACTGCGCAGGTAATAAAAGAAAAATCCGCCGCTGAGCAGCACATAAAACCAACCCTTGTAAGTTTGTAATCGGGTCAGGATGGTGTGATCCTCGGTCATGGAGTTTATCATGCGATCGGAAAAAACAATCCATAGTAATCCTAAAAGGAGGTACAATGCGGTAAACTTATATTCAAAGAGTATCCGTTTCATCAGATCTTTTGTTGTTTTCACTTACCGTGACAGGCGGTCAGCCGGAGAATTTTAATTATGATACGGGCAACTTATTTGTAAGCATGTACTGGTGGTCAGTTTGTTATGAATAACAAGTGTTGTGTGACATTGTTTGTCCGCGATAAAGATAAGTCAAATTGAGAAAAACGGCTGTTTCTAATATTAGAATAATTCAGGTATTTAGTTGTAATGCATTGTAATTTTTGGCTGGCATATTCAGACTGTCCGGAAACCGGATAATGTATAAGAAAAGCCTGTGACCCATTCGACGGGTGCACAGGCTTTTCCTTATGTTTGCAGATTATACTGTTCCGGACTTATTACTCCGTAAGCACGAACGAAGCCTGCAGCAAATCTCTGGAGTTTCCGCCGGCAAATACGATGAAGTCGCCCGGTTCGGCAACAAAATCAAGATCGTAATTGTAGAATTTCAGGTCTTCGATGCCGATGGTAAATGTAATTCGCTGCGTTTCTCCCTTTTTAAGGAAAATTTTCCGGAAGTCTTTCAGCTCCTTCACGGGACGGGTAATGCTTCCGACCACATCTCGGATATACAGCTGTACCACTTCCCTGCCGTCGAAGTTACCGGTATTGGTAACGTCCACGCTAACCTCGATGGTTTCTCCCGGTTTCATGGTTCTTTTGTTCAGGCTGAGGTTGCTGTAGCCGAAAGTGGTATAGCTGAGTCCGAAACCAAAGGGGTACAGGGGTTCGTTGGGCACATCCAGGTAGTTTGACCTGAATTTGCTGAACCATTCGCCTTCGGGCAGAGGACGGCCGGTGTTCTTGTGGTTGTAGAAGATCGGGATCTGCCCGGTGTTTGCAGGGAAGGTGGTTGTAAGTTTTCCCGAAGGATTTACATCCCCGAAGAGCACATCGGCAATGGCAGCGCCGGCTTCGGATCCGCCGAACCAGGCGTTCAGGATTGCCGGAACGTGATCCTGCTCCCATTGTATGGCAAGCGGTCGCCCGGTAAGAAGTACCATTGCCACCGGTTTCCCGGTTTCCAGCAGAGCTTTCAGCAGGCGGCGCTGGTTCTGTGGCAGTTCAATATCGG
>JALHHH010000031.1 GCA_022837485.1 Bacteroidales bacterium | reverse complement strand
GCACGAGTGCGCGCGTTAAGCACAACACAACAGCTTTCCTGTTGCGGCGATCCTTCTTTGAGGAACATGGTCCGATCTCGCTGAAAATATTCTCAAACATCGCCAGAGTTATTTCAAGACGCATGCGACAGGCCAATGCCCGTATGATTAGTTCGGCCGCCCAGTATGAATCGGGAAGAACACGTACGGAACACGACCTGCTTGGATTCCGCGAAGTACCCTATGAATATTACTACGGAATACAGACGCTGAGAGCGCTTGAGAATTTCAATATTTCGGGAGTGCAGCTCAACTTTTATCCGGTATTGGCCGAATCGCTGGCAATGGTAAAACTTGCTGCCGCAAAAGCCAATCACGAACTCGGACTGCTCAGCAAATCACTCTCCGATGCCATTGTCAGGGCATGCAATGAAATCATCAATGGAAAATACACCTTCCATTTTGTTGTCGATATGATACAGGGAGGGGCCGGCACTTCAACAAATATGAATGCCAACGAGGTTATAGCCAACCGGGCTCTGGAAATTCTGGGTTACGAGCGCGGACAATACGAGCATTGCCATCCAAATAACCACGTAAACCTCAGCCAGTCGACCAACGATGCCTATCCTACAGCCATAAAGATTGCGCTTATACGAAGCAACGAAAAGCTGGTAGAAGTTCTGCGTTCTCTGATTGAATCCTTCAGTATGAAAGCCAGGGAGTTCAGCCATGTAATAAAAATGGGTCGCACCCAGCTTCAGGATGCTGTTCCCATGACGCTGGGACAGGAATTTGAAGCCTATGCCGTGATGCTGGAAGAAGAAATCGACCGTTTGAACCAGAACGTACAGTTGTTTCTGGAAGTAAATATGGGAGGCACAGCCATAGGCACTGGCATTAATGCCGATCCGGCATACAGCGAAACGGTGATCAAATACCTGAAAGAGATTACCGGCAAACCGATTGTTCTGGCCCACAACCTGGTGGAAGCAACACAGGATACGGGCGCTTTCATTATGTACTCATCGGCAGTGAAAAGGCTGGCAGTGAAGCTTTCGAAAATCTCAAACGACCTCAGGCTGCTATCGTCGGGACCGCGTGCCGGTTTAAACGAGATCAACCTGCCTCCCATGCAGCCCGGCAGCACGATTATGCCCGGAAAGGTCAACCCCGTAATACCGGAAGTGGTAAACCAGATTGCCTTCAAGGTTATCGGCAACGACCTTACCGTAACCATGGCAGCGGAGGCCGGACAGCTGGAGCTGAATGTAATGGAACCTATTATTGTTTACAGTCTGTTCGAATCGATCGAAATGCTAAAAAACGGAATGAGCACACTGAACCACCGCTGCATTAAAGGTATAACGGCCAACGAAGAACGATGCCGCGAGATGGTGTACAACAGCATCGGACTGATAACGGCTCTGAATCCGGTGATCGGTTATGAAGCTTCCAATAAACTTGCAAAGGAAGCCCTGGTAAAGAACCGCAGTGTATACGAGCTGGTGCTTGAAAACAACCTGATGAGCAAGGAAGAACTCGACCGGGTTCTGGATCCGGCCAATATGATAGGACCACGCAAAATGCCCAAACAGGGATAAAACGCATACACTGCCGGCAGGAAGCGGCAAAGCAGGGTTTTGCCGCTTCCCCTACCGGGAAAAACGGGACCGAAAAATCTTTATATTCAGCGTACACATTCCCGCAATGGAGTTTGTGAATCAGAATTTATTCATGTAGGTTTGTAAAAACCCTGGCCGATGACCTTAAAGATCTCTCTGATCCTGTCGTTTATTCTGCAGTTCGTTGCTGCAATCATTGCGCTGTCGCTGGTAAGGCGAACCCGCAACAACATTGCCTGGTGGCTGATATCCTTCGGATTCCTGCTTATGGCTATTCGAAGAATTTTTGAGTTTTTTCAGTTGATGGACTCGCAAAGCCGTTTGATAACCGGGATGGTAAGCACCTGGACGGGGGTGCTGATCTCGGTAATGATGCTGGTGAGTCTGATCTTTATAAAACGCATCTTCAACATTCAGAAGCGAATGGATGAGTTGCGGAAAGCAAATGAATCGAGGGTATTATCAGCAATTGTGCGAACCGAGGAAAACGAGCGACTGAATTTTTCCAAAGAGCTGCACGACGGACTGGGTCCTTTGCTGTCGTCGGTAAAAATGTCGATCTCTGCAGCCTGCCGCGATAACAACCAGGCAAACAACCGAGAGGTGATGCTCAATGCCGAGAAACTAATTGATGAATCCATTACTTCGCTTAAGGAGATCTCGAACAAGCTCAGTCCGCATGTTCTCAATAATTTCGGATTGCGGAAAGCCGTTAAATCCTTCATAGCTCACCTGCCACCAACGGGCAGTTTATCGATCATTTTTGACTCAAACCTGGCGGAAGACCGGTTTTCGTATAATGTGGAAGTTGTGTTATACCGTGTAATCTGCGAACTTATCACCAATTCACTCAGGCACTCCGGAGCCAGAAACCTGTTTATTTCGCTGATGAAGGAAGAATCCCATATCAAACTTGACTACCTTGACGACGGAGTGGGATTCGACCAGGCTATTCTGGAGCTCGACAATAAAGGGATGGGGTTTGACAATATACGCTCACGCATAAAATCGCTTAACGGAAGTCTGGATATTTATGCGGTCCCCAATGAAGGCGTAAGAGTAAACGTAAGCATTGAATTAAACTGAAAAAGCAGGCGCTTCGATGCCTTTGAAACGAATAATAATTTAAAATGCAAAGCCATAGTCTGTTTATCGTTGACGACCATACCCTTTTCAGGGAAGGGTTCAGGCTGTTGCTAAAGAAATTGCCGTATATAAGCCGGGTAGATGAAGCAAGTTGCGGAGAAGAATTTCTGGCAATGCTGGATTCCGGGCTACCCGACGTAGTATTTATGGACATCAGCATGCCGGGTGCCGGAGGCATTGAAACAACCCGACGGGCAATGGAGTTGTTTCCTGAATTAAAAATTGTAGCGCTGTCGATGTATACGGACGAAGATTACACTTACCGGATGATCAATGCCGGAGCGCGCGGTTTTATTCTGAAAAATTCGGGTATACAAGATGTGGAGGACTGCATCCGAATGGTTACTTCGGGGCACAACTTTTTCTCGCCCGAAATTATGGACAGCATTCTTCGAAACCTCAGCAAGAACGAAAAACAACCCAAAAACAGCGACCTTTCCGAACGGGAGACTGAGGTGCTGTACCGCATATGCCTGGGACTCTCGAACCAGGAAATTGCCGATTTGCTCCGCATCAGTAAACGCACCGTTGACAAGCACAGGGAGAATCTGCTGCTGAAAACGGGATCAAAAAACACGGCTGGCCTGGTGATGTTTGCCATCCGCAACGGTATCGTCCAGGTTTAAGGCAATACGCTTTTACACGTATTCATCCGTATTTTAACGTATTCGCGTATTACGCACAAAAGCGGTTTTTTCACCCGGCAAACAGTCTTACCTTTGGACTGAACCAAAACACAACCGCTTATGAAACTAACGCACGCAGGCATTGCCGGAATGGTATTGCTTACCATGTTCCTTTCACAGGATGTAAATGCCCAGTTTTCGATTGATGCACAAATTCGCAACAGGCTGGAAGTGAGGGATGGATATAAGAGCCTGGCCTTAGAAGGTACCGTTCCCGCGGTTTTTGTATCCCAGCGTACCCGACTCAACATTAATTATGAAAATGAAAATCTGAAGATCAGAATTGCCCCTCAGGATGTCAGACTGTGGGGAGATCAGGCAATAATGAGTTCCGGAATCGGGGATAATCCCTCGCTTGACCTTCACGAAGCATATGCAGATATTAAATTATGCAGCAGTGCCCGGGTAAAAGTCGGACGACAGGAACTTGCATACGACAATCAGCGGCTTTTGGGTACCCGTAACTGGAATCAGAACGGGATATCCTACGATGCTCTTGTGCTGAAAATGAAGCTCGACCAACTGAATATTCATGCAGGAGCTTCGTGGAATACAAGATCGGAAGCTTCTTTCGGGAATCTATACCCAACTTCACGGATTAAATCCCTCAACTTTTTGTGGTTCAACCGAAAGTTCAACGATCACTTCAAGTTATCGCTGATGCATATTTCAGCTGGCATTACCAAAACCGACACCACCGATGCCATGAATTTCAGGCACACTACCGGCATATTTTCCGAATTAAAAAAAGAGGGATTGACATTCTGGGGTAATTTCTACTTTCAGTACGGGAAAAACCAGAAGTCTAACGATCTGAGTGCAATGCTGCTGGATGCCGAAGTAAACTATAAGGCCGGGAAGCTGACACCCGGACTTGGATACTCCTACCTTTCGGGAAACGACAAGATAATTGCTCCGGGCGAGACCGACAGGCTGTTTGATCCACTCTACGGCAACCGGCACGGATTCAATGGCTTGATGGACTATTTCACCTCCTATGCAAAACAAACCAATCAGGGAGGCCTGTCCAATGCCTACCTTTACATTGATTACCAGTTCAACAAAAAGCTCTCCGCCCGAAACACCCTGCACCTGTTCAGCCTGGCACAGGCAAATCCTGCCACCCTCGACGAAAAGGCTCTGGGCATGGAAAACGACCTTGTAATCCGGTATAAATTCACCGACTGGGGCAATCTGGAGGCCGGATACTGTTTCTACGATCCTACCGAAACGCTCAAAGGGATTCAGGATGTTGTAAACGAAAAATTCTCCCAGTTTTTCTATCTGCAGCTTACGCTGACACCTTCGCTTTTCAGGCAGTAAGAAAGATCGGATAAAAACCCGCATTTGACGCAGCGCCTGACGGGGAATTGCACATCATGAGGCTTTACAAAAGCCCCGTAAAACAATTATCTGAACCTGTTAAAAAAACGTACTACGGATGAAAAAAACGCCTTTGCTGCTCATGCTGGCAGCTGTTTTGATCCTGGCTTCCTGTGCATCACGGAAGCAAAAAGAACAGACCATCACACTCTCGGGTGCATTTGCATTGTATCCTCTGGCAGTTAAGTGGACGGAGGAATACAAGAAAATAAACCCCGAAGCAAGGTTCAACGTATCGGGAGGCGGAGCCGGCAAAGGGATGGCGGATGCTCTCTCGGGGGCTGTTGACCTTGGGATGTTTTCCCGTGAAATTTCCGAAGAGGAAAAAGCCCGCGGAGTCTGGTGGGTCGGACTTACCATTGATGCAGTAGTTCCTACCATAAACAGTCAGAATCCGTATCTGGACCAGATTCTCAGCCAGGGTCTTACGCGCGAGGAATTCAAAGCTGTTTTTATCGAAAAAACCATCAGCAACTGGGGTACGCTGCTGGGTGGCGGACAAGGTCAGGCTATGGAAATTTATACTCGTTCGGATGCATGCGGTGCTGCCGAAACCTGGGCAAAGTACCTTGACGGGAAACAGGAAAACCTGGCAGGAATCGGCATTTACGGTGATCCGGGAATGGCGGATGCCATTGTAAAGGACAAACTTGGCATTGGATTCAACAACACCATCTTTGCCTATGACGTTGCAAGCGGCAAAAAACGTCCGGGAATCGAGATCATCCCAATCGACATCAACGGCAATGGAAGCATTGATCCTGAGGAAGACTTTTACGAAAGCTTCGACGGAGTGCTTGAAGCCATTGCGACAGGCATTTATCCTTCACCTCCCGCCCGCGAACTTTATTTTGTCGCCGGCGGAAAACCCCAGAAACAGGCAACTCTTGACTTTATCCGCTGGTGCCTTACCGATGGACAGCAGTTTGTGAAGGAAGCCGGTTATGTGCCGGTTGACACTACCAAAATTGAAGAATATCTGAGAAAGCTGGAAGAGTAATCATTTCTGCGAAAACTGTAACAGCTAAAATAAAAACAGATAAGCACCATGCAGTTTAAACGGCAGATTGCTGACAGGCTATACGGTTCGTGGATGATCGTTTCACTTGCAACCATACTGGCTTTACCCTTGGTTATAGGAGTGGGATTGTACATCAAAGCTGCTCCTATGCTTGAGAATGTATCGTTTTTCTCTCTGATCTTTTCTTCGGAATGGGCTCCATCGGCAGGAAACTTCGGGTTCCGGCCTTTCATTGCCGGCTCGGTTCATGTTACCCTCTTATCGTTTCTGTTTACCGCACCCGTCTGTCTGCTTGCCGCCATCTACCTAACGCAATTTTCTACGCGCACACTGGTAAAGATTATGCATCCTGTAATAGATGTGCTTGCCGGACTTCCATCGGTAATCTACGGAGTGTGGGGCATATTGATAATAGTACCGCTGGTGGCGGGAGCAGCTGCATTCTTTGGAACCGCTTCTTCGGGGTATTCGGTGCTGTCGGGGGGTATTGTACTTGCTGTGATGTGCATTCCGTACACCCTGAATATGCTGATCGAGGTATTCAATACCGTACCATCGGGCTTAAAAGAGGCTTCGCTTTCGCTTGGTGCCACGCGCTGGGAAGCCGTGAAGCATGTGGTGATCCGCGGCAACTATCCCGGCATCATCTCGGCCTTCGGACTCGGCATTGCCAAGGCTTTTGGAGAAACCATAGCGGTTATGATGGTGGTCGGTAACGTTGTAAAAGTGCCGGGATCGCCCTTTGACGCAGCCTACCCCCTGCCGGCTCTCATTGCCAACAACTACGGCGAAATGCTGTCGATTCCTATGTACGATTCGGCACTGATGTTTGCAGCTCTGCTTTTGCTGATGATCATCCTGTTCATTAACCTGTTTTTCCGCTACCTCATCCACAAAACCAAACGGCAATGAAACGGATAAAACGCGTCGAAGAAAAATTCTACATAGGCTTGTCGGCATTAATGACCTACTCGCTTATAGCTGTACTGGCTTTTATTATCCTTGTGATCTTTGTTAAAGGATTCGGGGCACTTTCGTGGGATATGGTAGTAAAGGTACCCAAAGGAGGTTATTATTACGGGGGTGAGGGCGGCGTGCTGAATGCCATTGCCGGTTCGCTCTACATAGCACTTGGTGCAACCCTGATCGCCATCGTTATCGGTATGCCGGCCGCCCTTTATCTTAATGTGCATCTGATCAGATACCGGCGAACACAAAACACGATCCGGTATTTTCTGGATGCCCTTTGGGGAATACCATCCATAGTTTATGGTGCATTCGGATTTACGCTCATGCTTTTCTTCGGGATGAACGCTTCCCTGCTTGCCGGAATCATTACGGTGGCATTGCTCATAAGTCCCATCATGGTACGAACATTCGACGAAGTACTCAGTACCATCCCGAAAGGATTGCACGAAGCCTCTCTGGCGTTGGGATCCACCCGTTCTGAAACGGCGTTCCGGATCATCTTCAAGCAGGGTTTTTCAGGGTTTATTACCGCCATTCTGCTGTCGTTCGGCAGGGGAATAGGCGATGCCGCATCGGTTCTTTTCACTGCAGGGTATACCGACAACATTCCGGTTAACCTTGATGAACCGGCAGCTACCCTTCCGCTGGCCATCTTCTTTCAGCTCGGATCGCCCATCCCGGAGGTCAGAGACCGTGCTTATGCTTCTGCCATCATCCTTACGGTAATCATTCTGAGTATAAGCCTGGGAGCACGTTTCCTGTCAAAGCGTTACTCTAAAACAAATTTAAAGTAAACGGTTATGAAGTCCCCCGATACAGAAATGCCGGAGTCTTTGGTTGAAATCCTAACCCCTTCCGTGGCCGGAAGGCCGGCATTAAAGGTATCTAACCTGAATGTGCATGCCGGAAATCATCACATTTTGAAAAACATAAATCTGGAAATTCCGGAAAACAGAATTACAGTTTTGCTCGGACCCTCAGGATGTGGAAAGACAACCCTGCTGAAATGCATGAACAGGCTTACCGACCTTTACCGGGAGTTGGAGGTAACGGGCAGTATTACCATAGGTGACGACGATATTCTGAACAGCACGACCGATTTACCGGCATTAAGGCAGCGAATGGGACTTCTTTCGCAGAGACCCTATCCCCTTCCTGTTTCGATATTTAAAAACGTGTCATACGGACTGAAACTCAAGGGCGTTCGCGACAAGCGGTTGATTGCGTTTTCGGTTGAAAAGCATCTGCGTGAGGTAGGATTATGGGAAGAGGTTAAGGGAAGGTTAAATGCCCCGGCAACCAGTTTATCGATCGGTCAGCAGCAACGCTTATGCCTGGCGCGGGGACTTGCTGTAAAACCGGCCATCATCCTGGCCGATGAACCCACTTCGGCTCTTGATCCCACCTCCAGCAAAATTATCGAGAATCTTTTTCGGGAGATCAAGAAACACTACACCATAGTGCTGGTTACGCACGTATTGCGACAGGCAATCCGACTGGCCGACCATGTTATATTCATGCACGATGGAGAAATCATTGAGCAGGGCAACCCCGGAGAATTATTCGAAAATGCCCGCTCCGACAAACTCAGAGCCTATCTGATCGACGGCAACTAGGCCGTTTTTTACCCCTTGGGTTCTACATCCGGTTTCAATACCACCCCAAGATTCTTCTTTCCGTCAATCATAATTGTCATGGGCCTGGAGAAGCACACATGGCGAATGACCTCATCCTCGTAACAGGCGGTTTGCTTCGACAGATATTCAAGGTCGTAGAAACCGTCTTTAATGTATGGATTAATGGTAAAGTATCCAACCCGGAATGAGGTAAGGTTCTGAAAGAAATGGGTTCCCTGACTGGGGTCGATGCGGTAATGTTCGAGTCCCGACTCCACAATCACCCGCGCAGCGGAAATCTGGGGCCATTTTACGGGTATTCCGAGCCATGGATCGCTGCTCCCCCAGCGTCCCGGCCCCACCAGTATGTAGTTTTTACCTGCAGCCAGGAAACGTTCGTTCAGCTCTCCAATCCGCAGTGCCGTTTCTTTATTTGAGGATGGATTAAACGACTCTGGCTTAATATAAACCACATCGCTGACATCTTTGATTATACCATTTCCCAGGGCATGGTGTGCGTATATGATGGTATCCTTTTCTTCAAGGTCCTCCAGATGTGCTTCGATTGCTTCGCGGTTGTCGACGATAGGGCGTATCTGAAGCAGGTTAAAGAGGGCCGGCATTCCATCGGGCTGGTTGAGTTCAACGGCAAACTCAATCTCAACCGGCTTGCTCATTTCACGTTGTCCGGTTTCTAGTACGTTGGCCAGAATCTCCGCCAAAGGAAAAACATTATGGCTGAGTATATTAGAGAATGTAACAATACGCTTTCCCTTTCCCAGCATTCCGTCGCGGATCATATTGGTTTCGTAATCGAAGGTAGAAACGATATTTCTGAGCGAACCATCGGCCTCGGCTTCCGGAATCTGAAGTCTCAGCAGGTTGGCACTGTCGTCGGTAGACGCAACAAACGTACCCGGTCGCAGGTCGAGGGCATAAAAATGCTTCTGTGTTTCGCGGAGCGCAAACTCGGGTGTTGACAGCTGCAGTACTTTCCGCGGATACCTGGGAGAAAATCTCAGCGTTAATCCGCCATCCACAATGTACTTCCCAAGCCCCAGCGCAATGTTTGCAATGCCGTCTTCCGGTTTTTCTGGGGCGATGGGGTAAAAGTCGATCGATCGTGCAACGCCCGACAAAGTTGGATAAAAACGATCGCCATATCTTGAGCCGGCCACTTCCTGCAGTACGATGGCCATTTTTTCCTCATCGATCACATTGGAGGTTGCCATCATGTATGATTTGGAATCGTGGTAGAAGGCGGAAGCGTATACACTTTTAATGGCATTGCTCAGATTCTCGATGGTCATCCGTTCGTCGTTGGCGAAATTCGGAACCATGTAGGTGGAGTATATTCCGGCGAATGGCTGGTAATATGAATCTTCGAGCATACTCGACGAACGTACGGCTATCGGACGGTTCACCACGCTGATGAAGGTATACAGATCTTCGTGCAATCGAAACGGAAGCCGGGCAGCAACAAAATGATCAAGGATCTCATCATCGCTGAGGTCGGAAAGTGCAATCTTATAAAGATTATTCTCTTCCATGAACTCATCGAAGATATCGGTACCCAGCACCACGGTTCGCGGGATGGTAACGATAACGCCCGGCCATTTGTCGAGCAGCCGGTTACGTTTTATCATCGAATCGAGGAATGCCAGTCCACGGGCCTTCCCACCAATAGAGCCCTGTCCTACCCTTGTAAAACTGAGGTATTCATCGAAACTTTCACGGTTGAATTCTGCTATAATCCCCCTGGCCTTATTGAGACGAAAGGTAGCAATGGCATCAAAAATAAACCTTCGGATTTCGTCAAGGTCGTTGAAATCGTTGGGACGTATATCCCTGAAAAGTTCCGCCAGGGGAAACAGAGCCCTGGCATACAGCCATTTGGAAACGTGATTGCGGTAAACATGGTATTCCAGGGAGCTTTCGGGAATTTCGAAGATTTTTTGCTGCAGCGCTTTTAAATCGGCGGCGCGGGCCACTTCCAGCCGGGTTTCAGGGTCAACAAAAACAAAATCGCCGAATGCAAAATACTGCTTTATAAAATTCCGCAGTTCGATCGACAGTGTTTTCGATTGCTTATGCAGAAAACCAACCCGGAGATCGCGGGCCACCTCATGGTTCGAAATATCGGACGACTGCATCAGGATAGGGATAAACTCATCGTCGCGTTTTACCTTTTCAACCAGTCGTACCCCTGCCTGCCGGTCTTCGGCGCCATTGCGCGGGTAGGATATATCGGTAATGATTCCGAGCAGGTTATTCTTATACTTTTCGTAATAATTTATGGCTTCCTCATAAGTGGTAGCAAGCAGTATCTTTGGCCGTCCGCGCATGCGCAACATCATCTGATGCTCGTTGAGACCCTCGGTCATAAAAGACTTGGACTGCTTAAAAATTATTTTATAAATATTTGGCAGGTAACTCGAATAAAAGCGGATAGAGTCTTCAACGAGAAGAATTACCTGAACGCCCACTTCTTTCACGTCGTGTTCCGCATTCATGCGATCTTCAATCAGCTTGATGATAGCCAGAAGAATATCGGCATTCCCCAGCCAGGAGAACACATAATCGATGGCCGACATATCCTCGTTTGCCAGGGTCATGGTTACCTCCCTCGAAAACGAAGTAAGAACCACAATGGGTTTCAGGGGGTACCTGCTTTTTACCCGTTTTGCAAGTTCAAAATTATCGCTCTTACCCATGCTGAGCATGGTAATGATCAGGTCGATGTTTTGTTCCTCAAGCACTTTCATCGCTTCCGCTTCCGACGAAACCTGAATAAACTGCGGGGGATATCTGAGGCTAAGGGAAACGTATTCGTTGAATATCTGTTCGTCGATCCGGCCATCGCCTTCAAGAACAAAGGAATCGTAATTACTGGCTATCAGCAGCACGTTGTAGATCCTTTTCTTCATCAGGTTGATGAAGGCAGTATCGGTAAAATAGAATTTCCGGGCCAGAAGTGCGTATGGTGACGTTTGCATGATTCGCTTGATATTTACACAAAAATAGATTATTCCGGTTAATTTTGCATGCACCTTTCCATGCCTGTTTTTCAGGCACCAGTTTAATTGTACTACCCGAATTGCTGCCTTAATGGCGGGTAAAACGGTCAAAGCGGGAATTATGGATTATCAGAAAATAATTGAACGTATTGCAGAAGATGTAAGCCCGTTACTTGATAAGGGGGAAGTAGCATCTTATATACCGGCTCTTGCCGGTGTTTCTCCATCCAAATTTGGAATAGCCGTTGCCACGGTAAGGGGTGAATGTTTCACAACTGGCGATGCTTCAGAGTGCTTCAGCATTCAAAGCCTCTCGAAGGTTTTTACGCTGGCCATGGTTATGGACAGGATTGGTGATGCCCTTTGGGAAAGGGTTGGGCGCGAAGCTTCGGGCAACCCCTTCAACAGCCTTGTGCAGCTTGAATACGAGCACGGAAGGCCCAGAAATCCGTTCATCAATGCGGGAGCACTGGTAGTTACCGACTGCATCATACTTGAAAACCATGATCCCATGCGCGATCTCCGGGGTTTTGTTCGTACGTGTGCCGGAAACAATACCATAGGTTACGATGAATCGGTAGCCCTTTCGGAGAAAGAAACGGGACATCGTAACGCTGCGCTTGCACACTTTCTGAAAAGTTACGGCAACCTGTACAACGATCCCGGACGGGTTCTGGATGTATATTATCATCAATGCTCTTTGTCGATGAGCTGTAAAGATCTGGCCCGTGCTTTCCTTTTCCTTGCCAATGGCGGAACCGATCCGGTAAACGGCAATATTGTATGCGGACTCAGGCAGGCCAAACGCATCAATGCCCTGATGCAAACCTGCGGACTTTACGACGAGGGGGGTGAGTTTGCTTTCAGGGTGGGGCTGCCCGGCAAGAGCGGCGTAGGCGGCGGAATCGTTGCCGTAATGCCGGGAGAGCTGTCGATCGCTGTGTGGTCGCCCGGACTCAATACTGCCGGAAATTCGCTGGCAGGTTTTAAAGCACTCGAATTATTTACAACCTATACCTCAAAGTCGATTTTCTGAAAACCGGCACCCGCTGCCCGAACTCCGGGGCTCCGGTATTTTTGAATTTAACTATTTCATAGCTTTGCAATTCCAACCGCTGCCCCGATGAACCGTTTAATGCTTCTTTTCTTCCTGATTCTTCCGTTTGTGCTGCCTGCTCAGCAAACCCGAAAAATACGCCTGGTGCAGGCAGATATCATGGCATACAACAAAGCATTGGGCGAAGGGGTTCAGCGTATCCTCGGCAATGCCGTTTTTGAGCACGAAGGTGCTTACCTGTATTGCGACTCGGCACATCTTAACAACGCCACCAACAGCATAAAAGCATACAGCCGTGTGCATATTAAAGCAAGCGACACCCTGAATCTGTATGGCGATTCCATTTATTACAGCGGTGAAACGCGGATTGCAGAAGTTTTTGACAACGTCAAACTCATCGACAACCAAACCACTCTTACTACCGACAAGCTGATTTTTGACCGGAATACCAGTATCGCGTATTACCTGACCGGGGGACATATTGTTAATGGCCGCAACACCCTGGACAGCCGGCGCGGGTACTACCATACCAACACCAAAGATTTTTTCTTCAGGGAGGATGTACTGCTTATTAATCCCGACTATGTTATGGATTGCGACACCCTTCACTACAATACCCAGGATAAAATTGCCCGATTCCGCGGACCCACTACCATAAAGGGGGAAGAAACCGATATTTATGCCGAAAACGGCTGGTACAATACGGAAACCGACATCTCGGAATTCAACGAAAATGCCTGGGTACGAAACGGCGATCAGACCCTTACGGGAGATAGCCTGTACTACGAACGCACCAACGGATATGGCGAGGCCTTTGGCAATATTGTAGTAACCGATACGGTGCAGAACATACTTGCATACGGGCAGTATGCGTTGTACCGGAAAGCCCTGGGTTACACCATGATTACTCAAAAGCCTGAGGCACTGTTCATCAACGGCAACGATACACTGTTTATGCATGCCGATACGTTGAAAGCCACCTTCGATTCGGCACAGAAAACCAAAGAGGTATATGCGTATTATCGTATGAAATTTTACCGTACCGACATGCAGGGGATGTCGGACTCGCTTATATACAAATTCAGCGACAGCACCCTGCGGATGCTGGGCAATCCGGTACTGTGGACGGACGAAAACCAGCTTACAGCCGATTCCATGCATATACTGACAGGTAAAGAGCAAATTAAACAACTGTTCTTGTACAACAGTGCGTTCATAATTTCGCGCGACACACTTGGAGCCGGGTTCAACCAGATTAAGGGGAGGGAGATGACCGGCTATTTTACCGATAACGAACTGGTTCGTATAGCAGTAAAAGGGAATGCCGAAACACTTTACTGGTTTAGGGAGGAAGATGGCTCCTTGGTCGGGATCGACAAATCGTTTTCAAGCAATATGAATATCCGCCTGAAAAACAAAAAGATAAAACAGATCGTATACATAGAAAAACCGACGGCTGTACTCCACCCCGAGGCAGAGTTGAATCAGACTGAGCTGGTATTAAAGGATTTCAGGTGGCTGGAATCCAGGCGCCCCGTCAGGCGGGAAGATATTTTCACCTGGTAAAAACACACAGGCTGAATTCACTCTAACGGTAACTCTACGGAATTACATTCGGGAGGAAGATCAGTTAAAAAATTTCTGCCTAAGGTATCTCCTCATAAAACACCCGGATTTTCTCCGTTCCCAGTCGCTGCTGAAGCCAGGCATTGATCCGGTCTTTCTCCCCAGTCTTTAAAGTTCCCCTCCGGGTGGAAAGAATAACCTGCCGGATTCCTGTATCGGGCTTTCCATCAATAGAATAGCGAATGGTTCCGGAGAACGAGCACGATAGAATATCCGGATTCAGGGCATTCAGTTCTTTCAGCAGTGCTTCACCGGTTTCCGGTTGTTTTATAAGGCTGTCCTTCTGTTTCTGACATTTTTCGAGTTCAATACCCAGCCTGTTGATTTCCATTTTCAGTTGGTCGAGCTCGGTGCGTTCGGAGGCATCGAGTGAAAATCCCTGGCTTATAACAAGCGAAGCTTTTTCAAGATTAAAATCTTTTGCAACTTCGGTAAGCCGCTCTTTGTGTGTTTTGGTAAGAGTGCTTCCTCCATAAACCATCCGGATTTCACGGGTTGAGGGATTGCTTTCGGACCGGAGCAGATAGCTGCCTTCAAACACACTAACATTCCGGGTAAAGCGTGCAACGTTTTCCGTAAACTGTTCACGCTGCACAAGCATATATCCAAAATATATACTTGGAATAATGGTTATGGCAATAACAAAAGAGATCCAGCGATTAACGTGCTTTTTTCTGCCCTCATCCACAAGAGTAGTAATCGGGAACTTCAGCACTTGCGAGATCAGAACGGCAGCGAGTGCAATAAAAACGGTATTAATCGTAAACAAATAAAAAGCTCCGAAAAAGAACTGCAGCTGGGCAGTTGCAAGTCCGTATCCCGCAGTACAAAGCGGAGGCATAAGGGCGGTAGCAATGGCCACGCCTGGTATTACGTTTCCTTTCTGCCGGCTGCTGATGGCAACCATACCTGCCAGTCCGCCGAACATGGCAATCAGTACATCGTATATTGTCGGACTGGTGCGTGCCAGAAGCTCGGAATGGGCGGTTGAAACCGGGCTGAGCGCAAAATACCCGGTAGAGGCCGCCAGTCCGGCAATTACGGCAAAACCGTAATTTTTTATTGCGGTCTTAAACAGCGGAAAATTATAGGTTGCCAGACTGTATCCTATGCCATTGATCGGACCCATTAGCGGGGAAATGAGCATAGCGCCAATAATCACAGCGGTTGAATTCATATTCAGCCCGACGGATGCAATGATGATGGCAAAAATTAGAATCCAGAGATTTGTACCTTTAAAAATTAAGTCCTTTTCAATGGACTGCTGAATTTTCTCAAAGTCTTCAACTTCATTTTCCAGATTAAGGTAGTGCAGTAGTTCTCTGATCAGGTTCATAGAATGCCAGATTAATTACCTTGCAATTGATAGGGAATGTCGTTGGGTTTAACCGTGTGGGATTCAACATTCAGTATTTCGACTACCACATAGTTACTCATTCCGCGCCAGGGAAGCGGTTTCAGATATTCCTTGTAGCGCAGCTCAACGAATTTTCCTCCATTGCGTTCGAGCACGCGTGCGATGCTGTCGTTGACCACCGAAAACTCAAACTCATTGCTCTGCAGAGCACCTGGTGTTTGTGTACGAAATCCTTCCTGAATAAGCCTGCCTTCCCAGGTTTTAAAAACGTATCCTTTTCGTACAAAAAAGTTTAGAGTACCAGCTTTTACGCCTTCCCCAAAAACGAAGTAATACCTCCACCAAAGAAAAGCAGCCAGAACGGCAACGATAACAAAGCCGATTATAACTCCCCATTTCTTCTTCATAACGCTGTTGTTTAAATTATTATCCGGTTTCAGTCTGAAAATTACGATATCCGGGCTTACTGTATAACAAATTTATGATAAAATCAGCTTTCCATGCCGGATGGCGATACTATTTCCTTAGGCACCACCGACATGACCGGAATTTCGGATCTGCGGATCATTTCCTGCGCCATGGAATCGATAAAGAACTCGACGATTGCCGATTCCTGCTGGGTCATTATCACGATCAGGTCAACATCTCCTTTTTTTTCAGCATAATCGAGCAGGGTGGGTACGGCGGTTTTCTCTCCCTGTCTCACTTCCAGAAGATCGGCTTCACCGGGGATACCTGCTTTTGATATCTGATCGCGAACAGCAGATACCTGTTTTGCAAGGCGCTCTTTAATCCTTCCGGACTTATCGGGTTCGTGGGTAGCAACCACCCTGACCCTTGCCCCGTAGATTGCGGCCAGGCGAATGGCCCATTTGATTTTTTGCGTACTTTCCCTGTTCAGCTCCACGGGCAGCAGGATGGTGCGACAACCATCGTAGTGGGTTTTGCCACCTATAGTTATCACAGGGCAGCGGGCCGACCGAATAACCCTGGAGGCATTGGCTCCCGCCATTCGGATGCCGCCGGCCGGCTCAGGTTCAAAGCTGCGTGTTCCCATTACGATAAACTCAGCCTGCATCTCGCTGGCAACATCCACAATAACGGTATAAATTCTGCCCGTTTCAAGTCTCACATTGATGTCGATGCCTGAGCGAAACGACATTTTAGCCGCAACGGCATCCATCTGGTCGCTGATTCTTTCCAGCATCTCTTCGCGCTGCTCGCTGCTGAAAAGACCACTCAGGATTCCATGCGTTTCGTGAACGTAAAGCAGTGTTATTCCGCTGTGCGTATGTCTTGCCAGATGAATGGCCTGTTCAAATGCAAGATCACTCTGCGGATCAAAGTCGTATGGTACCAGTATGTTATTCATGACAATAAATTTATTCGCTACCTTTGCGTGCAGGAGCCGGTTTAAACGCCGGAATGTTTTTTCCGCCGGAACCCTTTGAAGGTTCTCCGCAATAAACCGACAATAACCTCAACAGATTAGAAATAAATAAGCTTACCCTTTGTGTATCTGCAGGCTGAAAACATGTCATACTCAGCCTCGCTTTTATTTAACAAACATACTAAATTATGGCTACAATTGGCGCATCGGAGCTGTTAATAAATCCCGACGGAAGCATTTACCACCTCAGACTAAAACCGGGAGAGCTTGCTCAAGACATTATTATCGTAGGAGATCCCGGACGTGTTGCTGCCGTTTCGGCAAAATTTGACCGCATAGAACTTACCCGCCAGAACCGCGAAATTCTTACGCATACCGGAACCATCGGCAACAAACGAATTTCTGTACTTTCAACGGGCATGGGAACCGATAACATTGATATAGTAATCAATGAGATGGACGCACTGTTCAACATCGATTTTGAGCTGCGCGAACCCAAATTGAAGCATACTGCACTAAATATCATTCGTCTTGGCACTTCCGGAGCACTGCAGGCCGATATCCCCGTTGAAACCGCCATTGCTTCCACACATGGCATTGGTTTAGATGGAATGCTTTATTATTACAGAGACTCGCATTTAGCCATTGACAAAGAGCTTACGGAAGAATTCATCCGGCAAACGGACTGGGACAGCACCTTACCTACCCCTTACGTTGCTGCGGCATCCGAAAGTTTGCTCAATACGGTGGGACGAAGGTTTGGGAAAGGCATGACTGCCACTGCCCCGGGTTTTTACGGACCCCAGGGACGCGAACTGCGGCTTAAAACAACCCACCCCGATCTTAATGGTGCGCTTGCCCGTTTTTCCTACGGAGGGCACAGAATCGCCAACTTCGAAATGGAAACATCCGCCCTTTACGGACTTGGGAACCTGCTTGAGCACAATACCCTTACCGTGTGTGCCATCATTGCCAACAGGCCAGCACGCACAGCCAGCAAGGACTATCATCCGGTAATCGAAAAACTTATAAACGACATCCTTGAAGAACTTTTGTTGCTGTCCTGATCCGAAACTTTTTATACATTAGTAATTCGCTGACTACCAGACTTAGTCAGAGGATTGTTAATAATTCCGGGGCCTGAAAATCAAATTATTGCCGACCTTTGTACGGAGTAAGGAGCATACAGTTATGGAGCAAAAAACAGGTATGGACCCGCAACTTCAGGCACTTATCAGCCTTTTGGATGAGCCCGACCAAACGTCCTTTTCAAGGATACGTGACCGTATTTTTGCTTATGGAGCACAAGCCGTGCCTATGCTGGAGAGTGCATGGGAACAGACGTTCGATGCCACACTGCAAAAACGCATTGAAGATATAATTCACAGCATTCAGTTTAACCAGCTTTACCTGGAACTTACCAACTGGGCTCACTTCAGATCCGGCAACCTGCTCGAAGGATATCTGCTTTTTACCAGGTATCAGTATCCTAATATGGATACAGACGAGATCAGAACACAAATTCAAACAATAAAGCGCGACACCTGGCTGGAACTCAACAGCAATCTGACCGCCCTGGAGAAAGTTCGCGTACTAAATCATATCTTCTTCGACATCAACCACTTCCAGCTTCCATCGAGGCAAACTACCGAACCCAGGTACCTGTTTTTAAACAACCTTATGGATACGCGTACCGGCTATGCCATTTCTGTCGGCATTTTATATACGATTATTGCCCGCAGCCTTGATCTGCCGGTGCAGAGCATATTACTTCCGGGAGAACGTTACGTAATGGCATGGACAGAAGAGGACGACAGCAATGCAGACCGGGCCATTTTCTATATCAATCCGGAAAACCGTGGTCACATTTTTACGCGAAACGAAATAGCAAGTCTGCTACGGAGGTTAAAAATTCCGCATTCCGATGAATATTACATACCGGTATCTCCCAAAGTAATCATCGGCAAGCTGTTCGAACTGCTTTCATACCTGTTTTCCGCTACCGGAGAATCCGAGCGCATCCCGGAAATCGACCATCTGCGTTCTGCCCTGATCTGATATCCTTCTGGGATCATGAAATACCCGACTGCCGTCCGGTAGTGTAAAATGAGCGATAACTGCCACATTTTCAATACATAAAAAAGAGGTCTTTCGACCTCTGTATGTATTAAGACCTGTAAATGCCGGTTTCGGCAAGAAAACTTACCGGTAATAAGCGGTAATAAACTTCATGATGTTCTGTTTAACTCGTTCCGGAACATCGCTGATATCGGCGCGTTCGAACGGGGAGCCTGTAATACTCTCATACAGTTCGATGTATCGCTCCGACACCTGGTTTACAAACAGATCCGACATTTCTGGCATCTTCTGACCTTCTTTTCCCTGGAAATTGTTAGCGATCAGCCATTCCCTTACAAACTCCTTTGAAAGCTGCTTTTGGGCCTCACCGTTTGCCTGACGTTTTTCATAGCCTTCCAGATAAAAATACCTGGAAGAGTCCGGCGTATGAATTTCATCGATCAGGAAGATATCGTCTCCGTCTTTCCCAAATTCATATTTGGTATCCACCAGTATGAGGCCCATATGAGCGGCCATATCCGTTCCTCGCTGAAACAGGCGGCGGGTATAATCCTCAAGTTTGGAGTAATCGGCTTCACTAACCAGTCCCTGGCTCAGGATCTCCTCACGGGAAATGTCTTCGTCGTGACCAACGGCTGCCTTGGTTGTAGGGGTAATGATGGGTTCAGGGAAGCGGTCGTTTTCCTTCATCCCATCAGGCATTGGCACGCCGCAGATGGTACGTTTCCCTTGCTTGTACTCTCTCCAGGCATGACCGGAAAGATATCCGCGAATCACCATTTCAACCTTAAACGGCTCACACAGGCGGCCAACGGTAACCATGGGGTCGGGAACCGCAATTTTCCAGTTGGAGACAATATCGGCGGTGGCATCCAGAAAGCGGGAGGCTATCTGGTTCAACACCTGACCTTTGTATGGAATACCGCGGGGCAAAACCACGTCGAAAGCAGAGATACGGTCGGTGGTGACCATTATAAGCAACTCATCCTTAATGTGATAAACATCGCGAACCTTACCAACATAAAGGTTGGTCTGTCCAGGAAAACTGAAGTTTGTTTTGGTGATGGCGTTTGACATAATGACGGGAAGTTATTTGGTGTTAAAGATTTTCAATTATTTGTGCTGAGTTTTATCCAGCGGAAGCCGTAGGGTTCAAGGACGAGCGGCGTGGAAACAGCGGATCCGTCGGGCATGTTGATCCCATTTACAGCCCGCGAATCCACGCTTGTCACCTCCAGCGGATTGCCGCTGAGGTTATTTACTACAAGAACCACATCATCTCCATAGGAGCGAAAATAAGCCAGAACGGGAATAGCGGCTTCCCCTGCAGGGCTGTACTGAACACCGGCCCACTGCATACTGCCTCTTCCGAAGGCTCCGGAGCTGTTGCGGGCTTTCAGAAGAGCATGCATCAGCGAATTTACTTTATAGGTCAGAGATGAGGTATCCTTCAGTTCCAGGGCAATTTTCTCCCAGTCGAGCGGCCCCCTGGCCAGATAACGGGTATCGTCCTTGCCGGTTTCTTTCCGGAAACTTTCATAATAGGCCTCATCGTTCAATTTGGCGTATTCATCGCCGTAGTAGATTATGGGAGTTCCGGGAAGGGAAAGCATGATGCTGTAAGCCAGCCCGATTTTTCCCGGATCGCGGTCTAGGAGCTCCGAAAGCCGGGCAGAGATGCCCTCTCCCACCCTGAAATCCCATCCCGGGTTTTTGCAATAGTGCCCGTGAATGATCGCACGGTCTTCAGGCGAAACCATTTCGAGGGTCAGTTCATCGTGCAGGCGGAGAAACATAAACCACTGGTTTTCGGGGGCTATGCCGGGAGTAACGGACGGATGCAGAATGTGCTGAACGGGGGTGGCATCACTCAGGGCCAGTGTTTTGAAGATCATCGGCATGAGCGGAAAGTGGTAACCGGCGTGGCATTCGTCGCCGTTGCCGAAATACTTTACTACCTCATGCGGCGGCTGACAAGCCTCTGCCAGAAGCAAAGTGTTGGGCCTTACATAATCGAGAACTGCCCTGAATATTTTTATGATTTTATGAGCCTGTGGCAGATTTTCGCAATTGGTACCGTCTTCCTTCCAGATATACGGAATAGCATCTGCCCGGAAGCCATCGAGTCCCTGACCGAGCCAGAATACAAGGATGCGGCATATTTCCAGCAGCACCTTAGGATTGGCATAATTGAGGTCGGGCTGAAATTCAAAAAAACGATGAAAGAAGTACCATTCACCGTCTTTTTCCCAGTTGCTCGGGCACATTCCTTTAAAAATGAGGCGGGTTTCCTTATACCGGTTTGTGTCTTTATTCCAGATGTAATAATCGCGGAAGGGATTGTCGGGGCCTTTGCGGGATTCCACAAACCACGGATGGCTTTCGGAGGTATGGTTCATCGCGATGTCGAAAATTACCCGGAGGCCGCGTTCGTGTGCGTGTACCAGAAATTCGCGGAACGCTTTCTGTTTTTCTTCAACCGGAGTGGTATCGGACATGCCGAGCAAATCGGGGCGAATGTTCCTGTAATCGCGTATATCAAAACCGGCATCGCGCATAGGTGAATCGAGGATGGGCAACAGCCAGAGACAATTAACGCCAAGTTCAGCCAGCCCGTCAAGCTTATCTTTCAACCCTTCGAAAGTTCCGTTAAAAAGATCGACGTAGAGCGAATACACTACGGCATCTTTATACCAGCCTTCCGGCTGGTCCTCAAACGGCAGGTCGGTACGCGCCTTTTCGAGAGTGGCAATCAGCTCCTCCAGCACGTCCTGACTGCCGGGAGCAGGGTAAAGCTCATTAAAAACACTGCGAATGGTGTTTATTGCTTTATGACTCATAACTTATTCAGCTTGAAATACTATCAAAGTGGATTGCAAAGTTAATTTATTACAGAAAGCCTGCCGTTGTCCCTGCTTAATTTTTTAATTTCGTAAAACCATACCTGAGCCTGAAACGTCCTGCCGACATGAAGCACTTTTTTAAGCGTTTTCTTCTGTGCTTGTTAATGCTGCTCCAGCTGCACGTTACTGCATTGGCTCAGTTCAACTATTTCAACCTGCCCCCAGGCCGGAAACATGCGAGTATGCCCTTTACCAATCGCGACAATCTGGTGGTAATCGATGTGTTGCTTAACGATTCTTTGCCGGTAAAGCTGATGCTCGACAGCGGCGTTGAGGGCGTTATTATAACCGACCAGGTTGCTGGCAATTACTTTTCCGGCTGGTGCATCCGAAGCTACATGCTGTCGGCACCCGGTACTCCCGATCTTTTGGATGCATGTATTACCCGTCCGGTAAAGATGAAGGTTTCCAATCTTCAGCCTATGTTTTCGAATCTCATTGTTCTATCCGAAGACTATTTTTCTCTGGATCAATACATTGGCGCTCCGGTTCATGGCCTAATCGGGATAGAAAAGTTTAGTCAGCTTGCCATTACAACCGATTACGACCGCAGCGTAATCCGTTTTACACGTCCGGAGGAATTTAAGCCCTCCGCCCGGGCCGCCATTATTCCGCTGAGCATAAACCGGGGTAAACCGTATATGACCTCGCGCATCGCTCTCGACGACGGCAGCATCAGGGATGTGTGGCTGATGATCGACTCCGGTGCCAACCATCCGATATTACTGGAATACGACAGTCTTGACGGCTATCTGCCGAAAAAATCACTCGATGCGGTTATTGGGAAAGGACTCGCCGGCAACATACACGGAAGTTTTGCCAGACTGAACTGGATGATGCTGGGCAATTTCCGCCTCGACAATCCCATATGCTCCTTTACATCCACCTATTACCCCGGCAACCTCGCCACGCGTCTGCACCGCAACGGAACCCTGGGTGCCGGAGCTTTATCGCGCTTCAGGGTAACCTTCGACTACACGGGAAACCGGATGATCCTCGAAAAAGGGGGAAAGTTCAAAAAGAAGTTCGAATACAATATGAGCGGCGTCATTTTCAGAGCCTTGGGAAGGGGATTCAGCATATTTGAAGTAAATGAAGTTATCCCCGGCTCCCCGGGAAGTGAAGCCGGAATAAAGCCCGGAGACATACTGATGTCGGTGAATGGGAAACCCGTCTTTGGCCTCGACCTGGGCGAACTCAACCATATCCTCAGCGAAAAGCACGGAGCTGTTATCACTATGACGTTCTCGCGCGACGGAATGGAACAGCGGGTGCGTATTATATTGAGACGTCTTATTTGAAACAAAATGCCGGATGCGGACAATCGGATGAATTTTATACCCTTTCCCCATCCCGCAAAGGAGAAAAAGCAGGTATTTATCCCCTGAAACCAGGCAACTGCAACGATCACCCTTTGTAACATCTCCGAAATCGTAACTTAAACTTCCAATCCATAACAGATACCGTTTATCTTTAGAACCTGAAAATTACCCGATATATGAATAAGTCAATAAAACCTAAAAGCCTGATATTAAAGGCCTTGTTTCTACTTTTCCTTATTATTACGGGATCCGTTTTTACTGTCTCTGCGCAGAATGAGCCTGCATTAAGGGTAGAACCCCCGTTTTGGTGGGCCGGGATGAAGCACAGCAAACTGCAGCTGCTGGTATATGGGAAAAACATTTCCGGCACATCCGTGGATTTTTCGTACCAGGGCATTGCCCTGCGCGAAACAACGAGCGTTTCGAATCCCGATTACCTTTTTTTAACGCTTGAGATGGCGCCCGATGTTAAACCCGGATCGTTTGATATCCGCTTTATCCGAAACCGGAAAACGGAATTCACTTATAGGTATGAACTCAGGGCACGGCGTGAAGGTTCTGCAAGTCGTCAGGGATTTACCGCTTCCGATGTCATCTATTTGCTTATGCCCGACCGTTTTGCCAACGGCGATCCCTCGAACGACAATATGCCGGGCATGTTGGAACAGGCTAACCGTTCCAATCCGTCGGGAAGACACGGAGGCGATATTGCCGGTATTAAAAATCATCTCGGATACCTTAGCGATCTGGGTATAACTGCCTTATGGATCAATCCACTGCTTGAAAACAACAACCCCGCATATTCCTACCACGGTTATGCAATTACCGATTTTTACCGCATCGATCCGCGCTTTGGAACAAACCAGGACTATCTGGATCTCGTGGAGCAGGCACACAGCAAGGGGATAAAAGTTATTAAAGACATGATTTTTAACCACTGCGGCATCAACCACTGGTTTATCCGCAATCTGCCAATGGAAAACTGGATACATCAGCATCCGGAATTCACCCGTTCAAACTTCAGGGCGGAGTGCATCAGCGACCCCTATGCATCGGAGGCCGACCGCACGAAGATGCTTACGGGCTGGTTCGACAACCACATGCCCGATTTTGATCAGCGTAATCCACTGATTACCGAATACCTGATTCAGAATTCGATCTGGTGGATAGAATATGCCGGTCTGGACGGCATACGGCTCGACACCCAGCCGTATCCTTACAAGGAGATGATTGCAGAGTGGGGCATACGCGTTGCAGGGGAATATCCCGATTTCACCATTGTAGGGGAAGCCTGGCTTAATAAGGAAGGCATGCTGTCGTATTATCAGAAAGACTCTCCGCTGAGCAGGGGATACAATTCGCATCTGCCCAGCGTTACCGATTTCCCGTTATACGGAGCCATGCAGCAGGCATTTACCGAGAAGGAAGGTTGGAGCGAAGGAATGGCACGATTGTATTACGTACTGGCTCAGGATTTTCTTTTCTCCGATCCATACCGTAATCTTATCTTCCTCGACAACCACGATCTGAACAGGTATTATAATACTATCCGTAAGGACAAAGAAGCGCTGAAGCGGGCACTTGCTTTTATGCTCACCACCCGGGGCATACCGCAGATCTATTACGGAACCGAATTGCTGATGGATGGTGAAGAACATAAAGGTCACGGAGAAATCCGCCGAGATTTTCCGGGAGGCTGGGCTGGTGACCCGGTAAATGCCTTTACCCGCGAGGGCCGCACTCCGGAGCAGAACGAGGTTTTCGATTACATGCAAAAAATCCTGCAATGGCGTAAAAACAGTAAAGCCGTTGCCAATGGCCGGCTCACGCATTTTATCCCGGAAAACGGCATTTACGTTTACTTCCGCACAGCAGATGAGGAATCCGTTATGGTTATCGTCAACAACAGCAAGGAAGAACGAATGCTTGAAACCGAACGGTTCAGGGAAGCACTTGCGGGCTACCAGCAAGCACACGAGGTAATCACCAGCAAGACAATAGATGTAAACGGACGGATTAAAGTCGGAGCCGAATCGGCAATGATTCTGGAACTGAAAAAATAATACCGCAGAAATACCGTCGTAAAAAGTCAGGATAAGGTAAATAACGGTGAGCGTAAGGAAACAACGAAAAAAAAGGACGGCAGGCTTTCAGCGGACTTATCTGATAGCAGGACTGGTGGTTGTACTGGCCATTATCACAGGGCCGTATATCTACCGTTATTCACTTGCATTGTTCAGAAGCGGGTTTTCTCTTACCGGTGCAGCACAATATCACAACCTGAAGAACTTCGGGGTACCTGTACCTGCGGGGTACAAGGTTCACGGAGTTGACGTTTCTCACCACCAGGGTCGCATAAACTGGAACGAAGTTGCTGCCATGGATGCGAACGGCATCCGTATTTCCTTTGTATTTCTGAAATCCACCGAAGGAATCACGCGGCAGGACCGGCAGTTTAAGCGCAACTGGGACAAAGCCGGCGAAGCCGGGCTTATCCGGGGAGCATATCATTTTTTTCACCCTTCGCGGGATGCAGCTGCACAGGCCCAAAATTTTATCAAACAGGTAAAGCTGAATCCTGGCGACCTGCCTCCGGTACTCGATATTGAAGTAAGCAACCGCAGATCAAAAGCAGACATTGTCTCCGGAGCTCTGGAATGGTGCCGGCTGGTGGAAGAGCATTACGGGATAAAGCCCATCATCTACACGAGTCCGGGATTTTACAACAAATACCTGGCGGATGATTTCGAAGACTTTCCCTTGTGGATTGCCCATTATAACCATAACAAACCACGAATGCATCACCGCAGCTGGTCGTTCTGGCAGCATACCGACAAAGCCACCATCAATGGCATAACCGGGGGTGTTGACATGAATGTATTCAACGGGAGTATGCAAAAACTGAAAAGATTCTGCATAAAATAGCCGGCAGATTTAGCTCCCTTTCGGGGATAAAATCCCGGCGACTTTATTGATTCTGCTCAGAAAATGCCGATTTCAGGCGATCGAGGGCATGCCCAAGGGTTTTACGCGGACACGCCAGGTTCATACGCATGAAACCGCTGCCACCGGGCCCGAACATAGTACCTTCGTTCAGCCCGAGTCCTGCCTTTTCAATTAAAAATTTCTTCAGTTCTTCATCGTTCATCCCGGCAAGGCTGAAATCAAGCCATACCATATACGTTGCTTCAGGTTTTATCATTCGCAGCACGGGAAGATTCAATTCAATAAACTCTTCCAGGTAACCGATGTTGCCCTGTATGTATTCAAGCAGTTGGCCGAGCCACTCATCTCCGTGCAGATAAGCCGCTTCCGATGCCGCATTCCCGAAGATATTCCCGCTCCCTATATGCAAAGCATCAAGCACCTCCGTGTACTTCCTCATAAGACCGGGATTACTTATGATAACGGAAGCTGTAGCCAGTCCGGCGAGGTTAAACGTTTTACTGGGAGCCATCATTGTAAGGGTAAAATCCGCGATTTCGGGAGAGAGGGATGCCAGAACCGTATGTTTATAACCTTTATTCACCAGATCGCAGTGAATTTCGTCGGAGACAACCAGCACATTGTATTTAAGGCAGATTTCTGCCATGCGGCGAAGCTCATCTTCGCTCCAGGCATTACCACCGGGATTATGCGGATTGCTCAGTATGAGCATGGTGGCACCTTCGATGCAGCTCTTTTCCAGATCGTTGTAATCCATATGGTAACGGCCATTTTCCAGAATCAGCTCATTGTAAACCAGATTACGTCCGTGTCTGGAAACGGCATCAAAGAAAGGAAAATACACCGGAGGCTGCACGATGATACGATCTCCGGGCTGCGTAAATGCCAGTACAGCCA
>JALHHH010000104.1:2065-10030 GCA_022837485.1 Bacteroidales bacterium | reverse complement strand
AACTGTGATAAAATCTTCGAGTACGGGGCATAGCGCAGTTGGAAGCGTGTCTGCATGGGGCGCAGAAGGTCGCTGGTTCAAGTCCAGTTGCCCCGACCACCTGTTAGCACCGCGATGGTAGCGGGAAGCACCATTATAAGAGAAAGACGCGACTTAGGTCGCGCTTTTTCTTTTGAGAGAATACACTTTCAAGAATTGGCTTCTTGAATATATTATCTAGCTATTCCATCCAGAAGCAAGGCAGTCAATCAACATAGTAAGGATCGCAAAAAGCACATGCAGTATAACTTTTCCATCTTATAGATCAATATATCGCTAGTTGTACTGGCAACACGAGAAGAAACAGTCGAAGACAATCGCGTTTTGCTCAAAGCCGATGTTCAAAAATATGATTGCGCGCAGTTCGCTAGAACGTTCAAATTCATCAGTGTCACATCGTTAGCAAATCTAATAAAATGGATGAGACTCATAATCTCTTGCAAAGACAGGTGGTTAAGATCATTGCGGATGATCAAGAAACTGTTAGCGAGAATCCTGAGGAGGATAGAATTCAACAGAAGCCTTTCTGTACAGAAGAACATTCTGAATGTATTGGGGCCTCTTTTCTACTGTCTATTTCTTTCTTCGGTTATCTATTTGGATCCGATCCTACTAGTAATTGTTGATCTCCTGCAGATTCCTAAACCTCTTCTCCTCCGCTTCTGTCATCTCACGAGTTACTACGTTCGACAAGTTTGCAGCAAGAAGAATAATCTTTTCAAATGCTTTGTCAGAATAAGTATGCCCATCATGAAGTTTGGTCATGATAGACAACATCCAGTTGATGAATACTCCAGGAATAGCGAGATCAGAGATATCTTCCCAGCTTGTAGGTCCATAAACAGCACTCATCTTTTGATCGCATTCACCGCCCTTGCAAGCAAAATAGATATCTTCGACTACCGTCCCATCTTCATTTGTCTTCCAGGCGACGAGCGCCGAGTAGTCTGATACGCCTTCCATAAGATTCTTCCCGCAAGAATCACAGAAGATTGGTTCAACCCGTCTGAAGTCAACCATAAAACTACCTCCTTAGCGTGCTTTTTGGTATCAGTTTCGAAGAAATCGATGTTGTGAGTGCATATCAACGAATTGCATCTATACTCTGTTTGATTTTCTCTTCTTCTGTTGACGAGAGTAGCCAATTTGTCCCGTCTTCGAAGACCACCTCTATCGGGTATGCGTAGAAACTTGTTGCCTGTCTAACATCGAGTTCCCATTTGTGAGTATATTCAACGTTTCGAACGAAGTTTTTCAAACTCTGACTGATGTACGAAGAATAAGGTAACCACAATTCAGTACCAAAATCATCAAACATAATAAACCGCATCCGATAGGCTTTGATAGTCTTGTACGCAACATTCTTGACTTTGACACTCACAGTAAATTCGTCTTCAAGTGTTGCTTTCAGAACCTTGATAGGAGCCTCTTTGGCGCTTAGCATTTCGGTTCCTAGTAGCTCCCAAGTTCCATCTTCGTACAAAACTACCTTCTCACCGTATTCGGTAGTTGCATATATAAGAGCGAACGTAGTCACAGAAATGACCACAAGAGCGACGATTAGAATTCTTTCTCTCATCCTTCCGCCTCCTTACGTTGCCAGATTTCACAGGCCAATTTCATCTAAGGCACCTAGGTCCTTCCTAAGAAGATGTGCAAGTTCGTTACAACTATCCATTATTTCTCTGTCCAGCCTCTCCAGTTCAGAAAGCTCTCTACTATCTTGCGACCCAATAGCCGTTATCCGAGGAAGTACGTCTCTGCCTATTTCACTCTTTTCAAGCAAAGGTTCTATTCTATCTTTTATGGACCTAATAACCATTTCAGCTTTATCAATCACGTCAGTCGGAGCCAGCAATTTTAGACTTGGCAAATAGCTACTCTGAATTTTCAAAGACTTGATAAAATCATTGTTTCTACTGAGCAATCTCCTGTTTAGTGATTTGGAAGCGGTTTCATGAATTCCTTTGAGCTCTTCCATTAACTTTGAATAGAGTTCTAACTTACCTGAATATAAGCACTGGAAGATAGTCCTTTTTCGCTCATGCCGGAAAGTGATGAAGAAAACTGCTATGGATACTAGACCAACTATTCCTGCACCAATAGCGCTTGTAATACATGTTTTAATCCACTCGCTAATATCCCCCATTTGATCTCCTCCCAATCTATATATTGAACAGGATTATTTGCAGTACATACTGGTTGTTCCCGCAGATTCAAGAGCAGTAGGTGTCATCGCAATAGAAAGCATTGAAGCAAACAGAACTATTAGAAACAAGATTCTTCTCACAGTTGTCCTCCCTATACTCGTTTCAGCTTCCCCGAAGATGTCACAATAAAGAATGTTTCACAACTCAAATGGCACTATTATCCTGAAGTTCATAGAACCTAATGCACCGTCCTTGCAATACGAAAACCCAGGCCGTAGTTCGCGGAAGTAGGGGTGCTGCGGCCGCGGTTAGCTACCCGCACGCTAGTCGCGACGTGGAGCCAGCTGCCGCCACGATTCACCCGGCGGGAACCAGTTATACTGTTGTATGGGTTGGTCTGTGCCGAGCTAGAGTAGCTTCCATACCAGTCTGAACACCATTCCCATACGTTCCCGGACATATCGTATATTTCCAGTTCGTTAAAGGCTTTCGTCCCAACTTCTTGAGTCTTGTTGCCGGAGTTCGAAGAGTACCAGGCAACATCACTAACATTATCGCTACCGGCATACTTGTAACCCTGGCTCTTGTTTCCTCCCCTGGCCGCGTATTCCCATTCGGCTTCAGTAGGTAACCGGTAGCCGACCACCTTCGATGGATCTGTTGTTATCATTCCGTCTTTGTCCAGCAAGTTTCCCTTATCGTCATATGCCTTCGGAAGTCTATATTTCTCGCTCAACCAGTTACAGTATGCCATCGCATCCGACCAACTGACATTGATCGCAGGTCTAGTTACCCTCCCCCAATCCTGATCGTTGGGTTTGCTCCTGCCCATTGCTTCACAGAAGGCGTCGTACTCGTCGAATGTGGTTTCATACTTGCCTATATAGAAGTCGTATGTGAGTGTCACCTTGTAGGTCGGTTTTTCATTACTGTATCCATCTCCCCACGTGTCGCCCATCGTGAAACTGCCCTTTTCGACTAGTACGAGTTCTCCGTTTCTTGACAGCGAAAGAGCTGCCAGCAATAGAATGCAGGCAATAACACTTTCTTCATTAACACACCTCCATAGGCTAGGTCTCGGCTCGGAGTAAGCACGTCAAAACTCAGGCAACATACGGCAAGCTGTGCAATGCACTCATACGATCAATATACCACTTGTTACATTGATACCAAAACCAGAAAAGGATTGCTCTGAGATTATCGCGTTTTGTGCGAAGTCGGTTTTGAGCAATATGATTACACGTATTTCGATAGAAAACGTAAATTCATCAACGTCACATCGTTGACGAATCAAATATCATGGATGAGATCAAAATAGCCTTAATGATTTCTGTTTGCTTCATCTCTTGTGATAACATTCAAGTGAACCAAGTTACATTTTTTGATTAGTCCAGTGAGACCACCACTAATCTTTTGGAGGCTTTTTTCGCGAAGTCGCACGTAGCTCATCACGATTGTTGAAGGCACTTAAACAGATTGAGGACTTCCTTTAGTGTTGTGCTCGCGGCGGGAAGTAACCGATCTCGTTTTACCGAACAAATTCTTAAAAATGAACAAACGACAAGAGGTGGACTAACAGATGAATGAATTTCACCAGAATCCCTTTCAAATACTTGACCCGGGAATCCGGTGGGCACCGTCGCAGGAAGATTTGGAGGAAAAAGCCTATGAGCAGCTCATACCGCCGCTGGTTTATAAAATACGCCTGGCGTTAAAACAATGGAGAGACAGCGATTATTCTGGTGCTTCCGACACCACAAAAGCCTTGTTGCAATTCTGGTTTAAACCCGATGGGCATAAGAAAAACGAACATGTATTTCAATACTATTTTGCCCAGCGGGAAGCCATTGAGTCAATTATTTACCTGTATGAAGTAGCAAAAGCCAGAGACAAATTTGAACTGATGCGGTTCGATTCGTCAGGCAGAATCAGCACAGGAATGTTTCCTGAAACCTGGCCAAGATATGTAATTAAAATGGCAACGGGCTCGGGAAAAACCAAGGTGTTGAGCCTTGCCTTGGTCTGGTCTTATTTCCACAAACTTTATGAAGCAGAATCCGATCTTTCCCGAAATTTTCTCATCATCGCCCCGAACATCATCGTATTAAATCGCCTGCTTAAAGATTTCAATGACTTCAAAATTTTTAGAGAAGATCCGCTTATACCTGAAAACGATTATTTCGACCGAGACTGGCAGAACGATTTTCACCTGACCCTGCACATTCAGGATGAACTGAAACCGATTACCGAAGAAGGCAACTTGTTTTTGACCAACATTCACCGTGTGTATCTGAATGAAGACAGGGAACCTTCACTGGAAGAGGAATTTTTAGGCAAAAAGCCATCGCCCGACGCGGACACGTCCAAAGGCATGGATTTGGAAAAAGTGGTGCGCAGCAGTAAAATCAAAGACCTGGTGGTGATGAATGACGAGGCGCATCATATTCACGATGATAACATGCAGTGGTTTAAGAGCATCGTAGACATCAACAATCATTTGAAATTGAAACAGAGAAGGGGCATTTCGCTGCAAATAGACAACACAGCCACTCCAAAACACAACAACGGCGCTATTTTTGTGCAAACCGTGTGCGATTATCCGTTAGTGGAAGCCATCAAACAGAATATTGTTAAATCGCCTGTTTTGCCGGATGAAGCGTCGCGGGCAAAGTTGCATGAAAAGACGTCATTCCAGTTTGTGGAGCGTTATAAAGACTATATCCATCTTGGTTACATCGAGTGGAAAAAACAGTTTGAAGAACTGAAAAGTGCTGAAACGCCCATCCTGTTTGTGATGACGCTGGACACAAAAGAAGCCAATCAGACCAAAGATTATCTCGAAGCCAATTATCCTGAATTCAAGGATTCCGTTTTGCTCATCCATACCAAAAAGAGTGGTGAAATATCGGAAAGTGCGGCATCCAAACGGGACAAGGAGGAACTGGAACAACTGCGCAAAGCAGCGGACGCCGTGGATGAGGACACGTCGCCTTACAAAGCCGTGGTTTCGGTGATGATGCTGCGGGAAGGCTGGGACGTGCGTAATGTGACGACCATTGTCGGTTTGCGCCCTTATGGTTCGCCCGCTAAAATTCTGCCCGAACAGACCCTGGGCAGAGGTTTGCGTAAAATGTTTGGCATGGAGGTAAAAGAAGAACTGGTGGTGGTGGGCACGCCCGCATTTATCGAGTTTGTGGAATCCATCAAGACCGAAGGCGTGGAGTTCAGTTACCGACCAATGGGCGAAACGGGAAAATCACGCAATCCGATTATTGTGGAAATTGACGCTGACAATGACAAAAAGGATCTGGATAAACTGGACATTCCCGTGCCTGTCCTGTCGCCGCGTATTCATCGTGATTATAGAAATCTGGAAGATATTCAGGTGGACGCTATGATCATAACGCCCGTCGCTCTGAAGCAGTTTAGCCAAAACGAACTGAAAGAAATCGTGTTTACCGATATTGACGGCGCGTTTTCCCATAAAATAGAGTTCACCGACACCCTGCCCGACTGGCGAAACGTGGTGGGATTTTTCACGCAGGCAATTCTAAAGGAAAGCCGACTGGTGAGCGGGTTCAACATTCTCTATCCCAAGGTGGAGCAGTTTATTCGGCACAGGTTGTTCGGAAAAAACGTGAACCTGGAAGACCCTGTCGTGCTGCGCAATCTTTCCGAAGTGGAGGCAAAGCAAACCCTGTATGGCGCTTTCAAAAAGGCGATTGATGATTTGACCATCAGGGACAAAGGTTCTGCCCAAATCAAAAACTTTATTTCTCTGCTTAAAGCCAAACCACTGGTGGCGGACAATCAGCCCTATCTGGTGCCGCAGAAGAGCGTATTTAATAAAATCATCGGGGATAGCCAGTTTGAACTGGAATTTGCCGCGTTTCTGGAAAATTGCTCGGATATTATTTCTTTTGCCAAAAATTATCAGTCGCTGGGATTTAAAATCGAATACCAGGGCGAAGACGGCAATATCCATGAGTTTTTCCCCGATTTCCTGATTAAGAAAAGCGAAAGTGAAATTTACATCGCCGAAACCAAGGGAAGGGAAGATCTGGATGACGTACGTAAAATCAAGCGCTTGCAGATTTGGTGTAAAGATGTCAACGACGCGCAGAATGAAAATCGATATGTTCCGTTGTACATAAAGCAAGAGGTATGGGAAAAGCATCAAAGAGATCTAAGAACATTTGGGAATATTGCTCAATTATTCGGGATATGAAGGGAATAACCTTTGTGAACGTTGCCCCTGCTTTGTGCTCTCTGCTGTCTAGGATTTAGACCATAGAGAGCATCAAGGGTATGTGAACCACGTAAAGAAAAGAGGGTAAAAACATGACAGAATTGAATATGACTGAATCTGAAAAACACGAAATCATTGAATTGGTAAAACAGGGCAAACCCCTGCCCAAGGAATACATTTACAAACTCTACGCCGACGATGAGGACGTTTTCCTTTTCTGGAACGGGCGAAATGAAACCGTGACCAACGCGGTTTTGCCCTTCCATTCCATAGAACATATTGACGAACCGCGCAAGGAAGTTGAACCGCAGCAGGCGACCCTGTTTGACACCACGGGCAGGCAGCTCAAGGGCTGGACCAACAAACTCATCTGGGGCGACAATAAACTGATTCTCTCATCGCTGGTGAACGGACCCCTGCGGGAAGAGATTGAAAAACAGGGCGGACTGAAACTGATTTACATCGACCCGCCCTTTGCCGTGGGCGCGGACTTTTCCTACAACATTACCGTGAACGGCGAAGACGTGACCAAACAGCAGTCCATTATCGAAGAGATCGCCTACCGGGACACCTGGGGACGAGGAATTTCTTCCTACCTTTCCATGATGTATGAACGGCTGAAACTGATGCACCAGTTGCTGGCAGAGGACGGGAGTATTTATGTGCATTGTGATTGGAGATTAAATAATTATTTGCGGCTAATTTTAGATGACATTTTTGGTTCTAACAATCATTTGAATCAAATCATTTGGAGGAGATCAACACCTACAGGAGGAAAAACAAAATCCAAAATGTTCCCCAGAGATTATGATGTTATAATCTCATATTCTAAAACTGATAAAAGAATTTTTGAGAATATTTATTTGCCATATAGCGAAGATTATATTAAAAATTTCTTTACTAAAGTGGATCCTGATGGAAGAAGATGGGCATCGCAAACTTTAGGTGATTATTCTGAAGAATCAATCAAAGAATTCGAAAAACAAGGGAAAATATTTGTCACAAAAAATGGGACAAAACGATTAAAATACTATTTGGATGAAGCAAATGGAATTTTGGCAGATGATATTTGGACTGATATTAGAAATGTACGCCAAGAAGCAGTAAGAAAAATAGGCTTGAAAGGATCTGAAGAATTTTTAAATTACCCCACCCAAAAACCCGAAGCCCTGTTAGAGCGTATCATCAAAGCCAGCAGCAACGAGGGCGATCTAGTTGCCGATTTTTTCTGCGGCAGCGGCACTACAGCAGCAGTGGCTGAGAAACTGGGCAGAAAATGGATCGCCAGTGATTTGGGTAGATTTGCCATTCACACCACCCGCAAGCGCATGATCCAGGTGCAGCGGGAACTGAAACAGGCGGGCAAGCCTTACCGCGCCTTCGAGGTTTTAAATCTTGGCAAATACGAACGGCAGTTCTTTTTCGGCGTGCCTGCCAATATTCCGCATGAACAGCAGGAAAAACTGCTGGAAGCCAAGCAGGAAAAATATATTAACCTGATTTTGGAAGGTTATTCAGCCCAGCGGG
>JALHHH010000104.1:0-2029 GCA_022837485.1 Bacteroidales bacterium | reverse complement strand
GTGCAGGGGCACAAATACCTGCACGGCAAAAAGGCGGGGCGCTTTGTGCATGTGGGTCCACTTTCCGTTCCTGTCACCAAAACGCTGGTGGAAGATGTGTTTGAAGAGTGCCGCCAAAATTTGATTACGCAGGTGGATATTCTGGGCTTTGAATTTGAGATGGGCCTGGTGCCTTATATCAAAGACGAATTAAGGCAAAAGGGCGTGGACATCCGCCTGCGCTACATCCCAAGAGAAGCCTTTGACAAACGGGCGGTGGAAAAAGGACAGGTCAAGTTTTACGACGTGGCTTATGTGCAGGTCAAGCCGCATATTAAAGGCAAAACCGTCAAGATTGAACTGACCAATTTCACCACTTACTACACACAGGACGATCTGGAAGAACTGGAAAAGACGCTTAAAAAAGGCGGTTCCAAAGTTGTCATCGAAAATGGGCAGATTACCAAATTGAGCAAGGATAAAAACGGCATATTAGAGCGGGAAATTCTCACTAAAAACTGGGTGGATTGGATTGATTACTGGTCAGTGGATTTTGATTATGAGAGCAAAAAAGAGATCATCCGGATTGAAGAAAATGGAGAAGTCAAAGAGGTTTGGACGGGCAACTATATTTTTGAAAATATATGGCAGTCGTTCCGTACAAAGAAGAATCAGAAGATTGAACTCGTTACCACACCGCACACATACGAAAAAAGCGGCAAATACAAAGCTATGGTAAAAGTAGTGGATATTCTGGGTGTGGATACCTCACACGTAGTAGAAATAGAGATAAAATAAGAACGGTATAACAAATCGCTCACCTGACCGCAGGTTTGCTGCGCTGCATGGTGGCCGTTGAGCCCGGTATTTGTGTTCCGGAAAAAACGCAAATTTTTCTACGTCACATCATTCTGCCAACGAAAGATGGCCCTCCCAACACGGGAGGGTCATCTTCGGGAAAAGGAGGTGTCAAAAGCGAAACTCAAATCCTATCAGCAAGTCGAAATAGCGTTTGAAATCTAACAGATATTGCCACTTCTTAGCGATTCCTATATGAAAGTACACAGGCGGCTTCACTTCGATTCCTGCCGTCGCTATGAAGTCCGAGACATCTAGTGCAATGTTGAGGGAGAACCAGTCTTTCTCGTACACAGGGTACATCTCGTAGGTAAAGTCTTTCCCTTGAAAGTCGGGAAGTGTTAGGCGAATCCCTGAAACGTTCTTCATCTCTTGTTTATAAACATCTCCAGTGCCGCCTCTACTATGTCACCCAGGGAGGCTTTGTCCTGATCTGTGAGTGAGTATTCGTCGATAGCCGCTAGGCTCTCCAGCAGTCTTATCGCTGCCTCTTTCATCTCCGCGTTCATTTCTGTAACGTCCTTGCCTTCGTTCTTCATCTTCGTTTTGATTCCCTTATACTGCTGCTCTATTGAAGAGACGGCAATGACCGCGTATCTCATTATCTTGTCTGTTGAAACATTGCTTGAGAGTTCTGATCTCGGGAGGTACGATTGATTTTGATGAGAAGGCGGTATGATTCTTTCTGAGGCATCTTTGCTAACTCACTATTTACCGGTCTTGTTTTGTCACGACCAAGAACCCTCGATTCGTTCGGGGGTTTTTTTATATTAGAACGAGTTATACTAAACATGGTATTCTCAAGAAAAGATCCAGCTAAAGTCTTTCCGGAAAGACGGTCGACAAGAGCTTCGCTGTTAATTGACCAGAGTTTCGAGCAATCGACAACGGCAACGGCAGGCAGTCTGTCTGTCTCTACATAAAGGAGTAGTCATTATTTGATAATGCTAAGTGATTTTGAAATTACGAACAAGAGAATTGAGCTCCAGAGAAGATGATTGGGTAATGATGAGCTCTCGGGAGTAGATTAAGAGCTTTTCAAGATTGCAGAACCTTACCTACCCTCTTTGCTTTTCCCTTCTACTCTCTGAAGAATGGTTTGGCTTCTACTATGTCAACAGTTATAAAAAAGGCAGACTGAAAGGATCAAGCAGTAGACCGGCAGGTAGCTACTGAAGATACTTTCAGCGAG
>JALHHH010000103.1 GCA_022837485.1 Bacteroidales bacterium | reverse complement strand
AGATTCAAGCGCAACGGAATCGCCCTTACAGATGAATGCTGTATCACCAATATTGGGAAAAGGAGCCGGTAAAACAGAAATCACTTTAACAGAAGTATCAGACCTGCCGCCCGGCCAGTAAGAAATAAGAGTAACTGTGTAATCGCCGGCTTCATTATAAATATGTGATGGGTTTAATGATACAGAGGTGTTGTTGTTGCCTGAAGCAGCATCTCCAAAGTTCCAGGAAACACTGTCAGGTACAGGCCAGATGTTAGATGTAAATAGGGTGGGCTGATTTGTACACGCAGCAGTGTAGTTTATGTAGGAGAAGTACTTTTGAAGCATTTGGGGTAAGCCGTCGTGATATTGCCTGTTGCCATTACCAAGTGGTACTGAGCGAAAGGAGTAATTGCAAAAAATGCCCTTTTGATTGGGATTATTTATAACACTCAGGGTATTATCACCACTCAATCCCCCGTATATTTTACCGTCAGAACCTGCCTGAAGTCCGCCGGCTATCCCTATACCAACTATATATTCTGATTGCTTGACAAGGGCAGAATCAGCTAACGATACATCAAACTGATGTATTTTAGAACATTCATAAAAATCAATATAACCAGATTGATGACTAATATATAAAAGTTTAGAATCAGGAGAGAACTCCAGGCCTGTCGGCGATCTGGTACCAAGTGGTGAACCGCATGTTGTATCAGGCTCAATAATGAATAAAGGGTTTAAAATACCGGTTTCAGTATTAAATGATCCATATTCTACTTTTCCTGATTCTTCATAACAGGCAGCAAACTTAGAATCATCCGGGCTTATATTTATTTCACCAAAATATTGAGCAGCAGCAGAGTGTGTGGGAAGATTAAATAGACTTTGGCTGATCTTTCCAACTGGATCTAATCCCTCAGGAGATAATTTATAGGAGTAGAAATTACTGCCCGGATAATTGCGGGTTATGATCCACACATCCCGATTATTTTTATGCCTTACGGCTGTTATTTTATTCAGCGCGTAACCTGGTAAAGGAAGGTAAACCGGAATATTTTTTTGCCCTGCTACAATATCGCCAAATTTATTGTTTAAACCTTTGTCGAATACCGAATATGAGAATCCAGTGCCCGGTATATAATCAAATTTGCCACGTACAAAAAACAAATAATACAAGCTATCACTTCCTGGCAAATTTACTATTAACGCTCCTTGTACGTTAATCAGACCACCATTCAATCCTACACCATTGGGCGTTGGTCTGTTCAAGCGGTCGTATACAACATTACCATCAGTATAAAAAAGCAGATTGCCCAGGGAATCGCTAATTGAAGCACCATCGTGCATATTATTTCCTTCTGGCAAAGGTTCAGGGTAGCCATTGTTAAAAGTCAGTGCGCAGTGCTTACCAAAATACCAGTTGCTGTATTCTTTCTGTGGATAAACGGTTGCACCTAAAAGAAACAATCCCATAAATATAATACAGCGGAGCATTCTATAGTTAGTTTATCGTAACGTAAATATCAAATTGACCCCACATTTCGCCTGTATCAAGTAAGGGTGTCCAGTTTTGACCGCTTCCAGGAGCGCTTTGCCTTATCACGTTTGCAATGTATCGATAACGGTCAATCTGATCGCTTACAAGATTGACACATAACAGACTAATTTCATTGGAAATGAATAGCACTGGCAGTCCAGGCTGGTTCTTTTTTTGCGCCACAAGGCAAACATTTTGCGTGTAGTCGTCTATCACGTATAATCTGACTTCATAAAGACCTGAATAGCCTGTGTTGTCTGTAATAAAGACTTCAACATCCTGGGCGCCGGCATTGAAGGTAAGAGCTAAGATTGCTAATAGCATTAAACATTTTAATGTTTTCATGGCTTAATGTTTTAGGTTGAAGTTATTTTGCAAAGATAAGCAAAACAAAATCAAAATCAATGCTTTATCGGAAACTACCTCACCAGCATCACCCTACCCCTCATCTTAAACACCTTCCCGGTATGGTTGCTGTAACTTATCAACCAGCTATACACTCCCGCTGCGGCATCCTTACCATCCCAGCCCTCAGCGGGGTTGGTGGTTTCAAACTGCCGCTGGCCCCAGGAGTTGTAAATGACCATGCTAAACTTGCTAAAGCGGTCGTAATCAGTAACGGGGCGGAAAGTGTCGTTAAGGCCGTCGCCGTTGGGGGTGAAGGCGTTGGGGATGTTGAAGGGAAACCAGGTGTCAACCAGCGTAACTTTCTCAAAATTGGTGCAGCCTTCGGTGGTTTGCATCAGCACGCTGTAATCGCCCTCTTCGGTTACGTTGATAAAGTAAGTGGTATCGCCGGTATTCCATTGGTAGCTGGCGTAGCCTGGGGTGGCCTGGAGTTGGGTTTGCTGTTCGTAGTAAATGGTGTCGGTGGTGGTGGGGAAGTTGGCCTGCGGAGGTGCCACCACCCGGGCTGAGATGGTAATTGAATCTTTGCATCCCAGCGCATCTGTGACTTTTACAACATAAAGTCCTGAGCTTTCCTGCCCCGCATTAAATTTTATGTACATATCGCTGTTTTCCGTTGAGCCATCGGGTAATTCCCAGTGGTAACTTATTGGCTGTGTACCGGTAACCACAGGTGAAACCATAAGGATGTCACCTTCACAAACTTCAGGCTGTTGGTTTACACTTACACGCGCAGGTTCATTTACCTGCATTTCTCCAATTTTAAAATTCGGATCCTCTATTGGGCCGTTTTCCCCTTCAAACCAGGTGAGACCCGGAGCCAGGTCCCAGGCCAACTGGCTGCTGCCGGCTTCATTGGCTGCAAATACCAGTTCAAACAACAGTTCTGTTTCCGCAAAGGTAACCGGGCTGCCGCCTGTCCACTGAGCCACAACACGTTCAAGCGCCGGGAATACTTCAATATGCATGCTATCCAAAGTATCATTCATGCTCATATATCCCTCGCAGGAAACTTTAGTTGCATCGTAGCTGAGGGTCATTTTAAAGGCTTTCACCCCCTTAAAATTCTCAACCAAAACGGGCATTGTAAGCGTTTGGGGCGACAGGCAGATGGTGTCGTTGCCGACAATGGCCGAGAGGGTAAACCCCTGAATATGTCCTACGGTAACCGTGCCTTCAGTGCTGCAACCATTTTCATCAATTACTTTGTAATTATAATCCCCCGCAGCAAGACCTATAAAGTATCCGTTGTTTTGTGGTATGCCGTTTTCAAGGATGTAGGTTAAGGTACCAAATCCGGTGGCGTTGAGGGTTACCGTGCCATCCTGGTTGTTATCAGTCTCAGGTTCGGCACTGGCGTCAACCACAGGCCCGGATTCGTTAGAAATGGTAATTTGATCAGGCCAGACTGCCTGACATCCGGTACTGTCGATAACCCGAACTTTTACAATATATTCGCCGGGTTCCAGATTGGTGAAATTGCCTTCATTTGACAACCATTCCCCGGGATTGATGGAATATTCCAGCCTGTCGCCCAGTCCTGTTATGGCTTTAACGGTGATGCTGCCATTGTTATTTCCGCAATAGGAATTTGTGAATAAAGCTGTGTCTATCAACACATTGCCTGCATCTCTGATGTAATATTTTTCAATAAAGTTGGTGCATCCACGGCCATCAGTCAGCCAGAGGGAATACCAGTCAACGGGTAAGCCTGAAATATCAAAGGTAGTGCCTACAAGGCTTCCGTAAGAGTTTAGCCACCGCACGCTTATTGGTTCAACGCCCGTGGCGGTAAGGCCACGAATTGCGCCTGTACTTCCTCCGCAGGCAGTCGGCGAAATCAAAACTGAATCGCTCACCACGGGGGCAGGATAATAATCCACCCTGACGGAATCACGTCCTGTACATCCAAAACTATTAATTAGATTCAAGCGCAACGGAATCGCCCTTACAGATGAATGCTGTATCACCAATATTGGGAAAAGGAGCCGGTAAAACAGAAATCACTTTAACAGAAGTATCCGACCTGCCTCCTGGCCAGTAAGAAATAAGGGAAACAGAGTAATCTCCGGGAGTATGATAGACATGAGAAGTATTAAGAAGTGTGGAGGTATCATTGACACCAGAAGAAGCATCGCCAAAGTTCCAGTACACACTGTCAGGAGCCGGATATATATTGGGATTGAAAAGGGTGGATTGATTGATGCATTCTGCAGTGTAATTGATATAGGAAAAATATTTTTGTAGCATTTGGGGTAATCTCCAAGAATATTTCCTGTTTCCATTGCCCAAAGGGACTGATCGAAAGGAATAATTGCATAATGGTCCTTTTTGATTCGGATTATGAATAACAGTCAGCATATTATCGTCAAACAAACCTCCGTATATCTTCCCGTCAGGGCCTGTTTGAAGTCCACCGGATATTCCAACACCCACGATATATTCTGACTGTTTAACTATGGCAGAATCAGCTACCGATACATCAAACTGGTGTATTTTAGAACATTCGGAAAAGTTAATACTGCCGTATCCATGGCAGAGATATAAAAGCTTTGAATCAGGAGAAAATTCCAGTCCTGTGGGAGCTCTCACTCCAAATGGTGAGCCACATGTAGTATCAGGCTGAAAAATAAATAATGGATAATATTTTCCTGTCTCAGTATTAAAGTTTCCATATTCGACATGCTTGGAATTAAGGTATGTAGCTGCCAATTTTGTGCCATCGGGGCTGATATTCACTTCACCATAACACTCTTCGGTAGAATTGTTATTGGCAAGATTAATCAAACTTTGGCTGATCTTGCCAACTGTGCTTAATCCCTCAGGAGATAAAAGAAAAGAATAGAAATTATTGCCCGGATAATTACGGGTTATAATCCATATATCCCTGTTGTTTTTATGTCTGACGGCTGTGATCTTAGCTAAAGCGTATCCTGATAAGGGCAGATCTACAGGTATATTTTTTTGCTCTTCTATAATATCACCATACCCGTTATTAAGCCTGATATCGAACACTGAATAGGATAATCCAGTGCCGGGAATATTTCCGGATGCCAGGTTAAAAACATTAAAAAGGTAATATAAGTGGTCACTCAAAGGTAATTTGACAATTATATTTCCCTGAGTGGCTATATGTGTTCCAAATAATCCCATGCCATTGGGGGTTGGTCTGTTTAAACGGTCGTAAACAACTTCGCCATCTGTATAAAAAAATAGGTTGCCCAGAGAATCGCTAATCGAAGCACCATCGTGTATATTACTTCCTTCGGGCAATGGTTCGGGATACCCATTGTTAAAAGACAAAGCACAATGCCTCCCAAAATACCAGTTGCTGTATTCTTTTTGGGCTTTACTGATTGTGGATATAACTATAAGTCCCACAAATAAAGCACATCGAAGCATCAGTTTTTAATTTAATGTTACGTAAATATAAAATTGACCCCACATTTCTCCCGTATCAAGTAATGGTGTCCAATTTTGACCACTACCTGAAGCTTCCTGTCTCACAATAACCACGACATACCTGTATCGATCTTTTTGATCACTTACCAAATTTACGCATGAAAGATCAATTTGAGAAGAAGAAAAATAAGCCCCTGATAAGGATATATTTTTTTTATCACCAACGAGGCAATAGTTTTGTGTCACGACATCCAAAACATACAGTTTTACGTGGTAAAGACCAGTGTAAGCGGTATTTTCGGTAATATTTACACCTACTTCCTGTGCACTGACATTGAATGCAAGAGCACAAATCCCTACTAATAAGGTAAACTTAAGTTTTTTCATGGTGTCTTTTTTTGGTTAATAATAGACCACAACACTTCGGTAAATAAAAGGACAAATCTTTGAAAATCAGCAAAATAAGTTGAAATAAATTTGGTTAAGCCATTGATAATCAGTATCTTAATTGATTATTCCACTAATTAACTGGACATGACTATCAAGGCTAACCAAAATGTTAAACAACTTATTATCAACATTTTAAAAACAGAAGTCTTTTCAAGCCTTAACAAAGCCCGGAAAGATTTCATTTTTAGCGTTCTTTGGCATATTTTGAGTATCAAAGGTAGAATAAATTTCTTGCAATTGGGACGGTTTAGTTCATACGGTGAACAAACTTTCCGAAACCAGTTCGAGAAGGAGTTTGATTTCTTTTCATTCAATGGGCACTTGATTAAGCAATGTGTCCCAGGAGAGCGTATTGTGGTTTTTGACCCAAGTTATATCCCTAAAGCAGGTAAATCAACTTACGGAATGGGCAGATATTGGTCAGGTGTTGCCAAGTCAGCCAAATGGGGCCTTGAGATTTGTGGCTTTGCAGTGGTAGACATTGCAAATAACACCGCCCTGCACTTGAATGCGTGGCAAACGCCATCAGCCGATGAACTAAAAAAAAGGAGGCTGAATCTTTTGGCCTATTATGCAAGTCTTGTAACTGAAAATGCAGCAGACTTCAAAGGGTTTTCAGATTACATAGTGGCTGATGCTTATTTTTCCAAAAAACCTTTTGTTGATGCAATAACATCATCAGGGCTCCATTTTCTCAGCCGTTTGAGAGATGACAGCGTTTTGATGTACAAGTACAAGGGAGGACCAACTGGCAAAAAAGGAGCCCCAAAAAAGTTTAACGGGCGGGTGGATCCCCAAAATCCTGACCTAAACTATTTCACCACTGACCTGATCAACGAAGATATTGCAATCTATTCTGCAGTAGTTTACTCCAAAGCCTTCAAAAGAGATATAAAACTCGCGATAGCCATTTTCTTTAAAGATGGTAAAGAGATTGCCCGAAAGTTGTACTTCTCAACAGATATAAATCAAACAGGGGAGAAAATTGTCAGTAATTACAGATCGCGTTTCCAAATAGAATTCTTATATCGGGACGCCAAACAATTTACAGGGCTTTCTACTTGTCAGGCGAGAAGTAAAAATAAGCTCGATTTTCATTTTAATGCTGCCCTTACGGCGGTAAACCTGGCAAAGCATGACTGGATATCTACAGAAACCCACAGCACCAAACCATTCTCAATGGCCAATTATAAAACATTGTACAACAACACTTTGATGCTTGAACGATTTATGTGCATGTTTGCTATTAACCCATACTCTGCAAAAAATCAAAAAATTGTTAAAGAACTGCTGGATTATGGAAAAATTGCCGCGTAAAATTTACCGAAGTGTTGAGACCAAAGATACTGAAAATAATGTCAATTTCCAAGTTGTGACTAAATTACCTAACCACCGTCACACTCCCCCTCAACGTACTCACCTTCCCCAAATAATCCGCGTAGGTAATCACCCACACGTACACTCCCGCAGCAGCATCTTTGCCATCCCAGCCCTCGGCCGGGTTGGTGGTTTCAAACTGCCGCTGGCCCCAGGAGTTGTAAATAACCATACTAAATTTACTAAAGCGGTCATGATCGGTTACGGGGCGGAAAGTGTCGTTGAGGCCGTCGCCGTTGGGCGTGAAGGCGTTGGGGATATTGAAGGGGAACCAGGTGTCAATCAGGGTTGCTTTTTCAAGGTTGGTGCAGCCTTCAGAGGTTTGCATGAGCACGCTGTAGTCGCCTTCTTCGGTTACATTGATGTAGTAGGTGGTATCGCCGGTGTTCCATTGGTAGCTGGCGTAGCCTGGGGTGGCCTGTAGTTGGGTTTGCTGTTCGTAGTAGATGGTGTCGGTGGTGGTGGGGAAATTGGCGGTGGGTTTGGGCGCTACTTCGAGATTGTAAACCAGGGTGTCGGCGCAGTTGTTAAGGTCCTTCACCGTGAAGCGGTAGAGGCCGCCATCCTGTGGGTGGGCATTTGCGATGGGCAGGGAAAGTGCCGCCTGACTGCTGCCCGATGGTGTTTGCCAATTGTACTGCATGGGGTCGGCACCACCGGCTATTTCGGCCAGCAGGGTGACGCTGTCTTCTTCACATACCTGGTTGGTGTTGTTGATGCTTGCTCTTGGGATTTCAAATACCTCGATTATGCCCGGATGAAATACCGGATAGATGGTGTCCTGGCTGGCATTCAGAAAATAGGTAACCGGGCTGAGCTCCTCCCAGTGGATGTCGGCGGTGCCGGCCTGGGTGGTTTCAAAGATAAAGGTGCCGAGGGTAAGGGTGTCGCTGCTGCTTACCGGTACAGTGCTCTGCCAGAAGATTTCTACCCGGGGTGGGCTGGCGAAAAGCTGAGACTGGATATTTGGGAAAACATCCCCATTGGCGTTGAAATTGGTGCAGTTTAGCAGGCTGCCATTGTAGTAAAGGGTGGCCTTCATTTCGGTCATTTCGCTTACCCGGCTTATTCCTATGTCGGACCTGGCAGGTTTGTTCAGGCATTTTCGGTCAGTGCCGGCTAAGGCAAGCAGTAGCAGGCCCGGTGGAGATGATCCAACAGTCACCGTGTCGGGGGTGGAACAACCAAAAGCATCGGTTACCCAAACGTAATATTCACCGGCTGACAGGCCTGTGAACTCATTTGTTGTTTGAGGCGGGTAACCCTCAAGCTGGAAGGTAAGGTTTTCACCATCGGCAATCACGGTAATGATGCCATTGTTGCTGCCGGTTTCGGGCGTGGCGATGCAATCAATTTCGGGACCGGGAATATTTTCAATGACCTGGGTGTAAACGTTGCTTATGCAGCCTGCGGCATCTTTTAGGCTAATATGGTACCCGCCCTCGCCCAA
>JALHHH010000030.1 GCA_022837485.1 Bacteroidales bacterium | reverse complement strand
CGCGAATGGCTGATAATATTTCTTGATAGTCCATTAGCAAGTAGTTTGAGCAAAGATAAACAATATTTTCATAATACAACGCTATTCTAAACTACAGCCAAATGATAATATAATAACCTGATAACAAAATAAATATGAAAATACAAGAAATTAGAAATTAAAAACGTTTCCCACGTAAAATCCGGACTTCCATCAGAATGCCAATGCATCCGAAACTACTCCACAGGTTCCGGCTTTATCCTTACCCCGTTGTATTTCTTTTCGATTCCGTTAAGGTAGCTTATTGCCATAAAAACGGTTCCATCGGCATTGTACTGTATCCAGTCGCCGTTTTTCATGCCCATGAGGTATTCGCCCTCATCCTTTTTCCGGCCGTTGGGCCAGTACCAGATGTGCCGGCCGTTGGGATTGTCGTCGATGTACGACCCCTGAAAACTTAACTGACCATCGTCGTAGAAATATTTCCATTCCCCGTTGCGCATTCCGGCACGATAAGTCCCTTCTTCGCGGTGATCGCCGTGCTGATATTTCCAGAATCCTTCCTCCAGACCGTCGAAATACTCACCCTGAATAATCACATTCCCCATTTCATCGAATTCGGTAAAAATGCCTTCCTGTTTCCCGTTTACAAAATTCTCCTCACGCAAAAACAAACCGTCGTCGTAATACCACTTCCACGGTCCCTCTGAATTTCCCTGGCTGTTGTAGTTTCCTTCCTGTTCCAGTTCCCCGTTCAGATGATAAAAACGCCATTTCCCGATGCGCTTTCCGTTCCGGTATACCCCTTCCGACTTTAGTGTGCCGTCGGTATAAAACTCTTTCCACGGACCGTCTTTCACGCCTTCATCGTCGATGATTCCTTCGGCTGTAATCGCCCCGGCGGTAAAGGTAAATGCCGCGGTAACCTGTCCGCTTTCATCGTATTCTCTTCTTATTCCTTCCGGGATTTCGCCCTTGTAACTGGCTCTGGTTTTTACCTTTCCGTCCGGATAATAATCCGTTCTCACATCCAGCCTGACCAGCTCGGGAGCCTCTTCCTGACGGATATCGTTCACGTATTTGGAAACATCCGTCAGCATTCCCTTTTCATCGTACTCCTTGAAATATCCGTTGCGCTTGTCGTCGCGGTAATTGCCCTCGGTTTTTACATTGCCGCCCGGATAGAAAAATTTCCACTTTCCCTGTTTTAATCCATTGCGGTCCTTTCGGTTGATGTTTTCCCGGTCAACCACAAATCCACGGCGGTATTCAATCAGCGTAATTACCGTTCCTTCCCGGTCGTACTCACGGGCAAAACCGTTTTCCAGACCGTTTTCGAAATTTATCCTTCGCATCACACTTCCATCCGGATAATAATACACCGTAGGACCATGTTTTACGTCGTTCGCAAAGTTCTCTTCAATCAGTTCATTTTCCCGGATTGTACGCCGGATTCCCTCTTTTTTCCCATCCCTGTAACTTATCTGCAGCGTAATGCTGCCGCTTTCATCGTAAAAACTCCAGATGCTGTCGAGCTCGAAATTCTTCCGGTTTCCTTCCGATTTCAGAATTCCGTTTTCCCAGTACGTCTTCCAGTAACCATCGGGCTTGCCGTCGCGCATGTTTCCTTCGCTCGCTATCTTGCCGTTCGGGTGAAAGAACTGATTGAATCCATTGGGAATAAAGGTGTTATCCTGCGCTTTCACCAGAAAGGCAGTCAATACAAAAACCAAAAACGGCAGGGTTTTTCGCATTTTGTAAAATTACGCAAATCAGCGGGATTTTTCCCTATCGGATCAGATTAGCGGCTTTTGATATTTCCAGCATTCGGACGATCGGAAGCCTGGCACGTTCAATTACATCCCTGTCAAGCAGTATTTCAGGCGTTTCATTTTTCAGGCACAGGTACAATTTTTCAAGGGTATTCATCTTCATGAACGGACAATCGTTGCACGAGCAGGTTTCATCCGAAGGCACCACAATGAATTCTTTTCCCGGCGATGCTTTCTGCATCTGATGAACGATGCCCCCCTCGGTTGCCACAATGTACCGCTGATGCGTGTCTTTTTTTGTGTATTCGAGCAGGGCTGCCGTTGACCCTATGAAATCGGCCAGTGCCAGAACCGGACCCCGGCATTCGGGATGTGCTATCAGTTTTGCATCCGGATTTTCCGCTTTCAGCTGTATTACCCTTTCATCGCTCAGCTGATTGTGCACGTGGCAGCTTCCGTCCCACAGCACCATATTACGGCCGGTTTGCCCGTTAATGTAAGAACCCAGGTTTTTATCGGGAGCAAAAATCAGCTTTTCATCCCTGGGAAACGATTCCACGATTGTTTTGGCATTGCTCGAAGTACAGATGACATCGGAAAGCGTTTTAACGGCCGCAGAACAATTTATGTACGAAACCACCCTGTACCCCGGATGGGCATCAATAAAGCGCTTAAAATCGACCGGAGGACAACTGTCGGCCAGTGAACAGCCTGCCTCCAGGTCGGGAAGCAGCACTTTCTTGTCCGGACTCAGTATTTTAGCCGTTTCAGCCATGAAATGAACACCGGCAAAAACAATAACACCGGCACCGGTTTCCGCTGCCTTCTGCGAAAGCTGCAGACTGTCGCCCACAAAATCTGCGATGTCCTGAATTTCCGGTACCTGATAATAATGCGCAAGTATTATTGCATTTTTTTCCTTTTTCAGATGATTTATCTTCGCGGCAAGATCGCCCCCTGCCGGAACAGTTTTCCCTTTCTCAACGTCAGCAACCATTTTTCAGTTTTTAATAATTAAAGATTATTTAAAGATTATTATTGTTATATAGCCTGTTAACTCTGTTGATACTTTTCCTTTTATTTTTCTTGCATTTCCCGATCTTATCGGTCTGTCAACCGGTTATTAACAGGCAGAAAAAATGCTTCGGATTGAAAGACAGGATTTTTCACAGGTTTCAACAATCGGTTGATAAAACTCCGTCAACAGGCTAAAAAGTATTTTAAATAGCCTCAGGCCTGTTAATGTTTTGTTAATTGTTATGGATAAAAAACCCGTTTCTGTCGCTCATTCCGTACTTTTAACAAATTCCGGCGGGTTTTACCGGTTTTATCAAAAGTAGCTAACAAAAGTAAGGCCGAATTAACAATCTTTTGTTAATAAAATGTAAAATTCTGATAAGCAAACCAATACCGGCTTTTATGAACCGGGGAAGATTTTTAAGTTCCTAAGAGTTAATCGGATCGGTTCGATCCTTGGATTAATGATTAATTTTGTGTTTAAATTTATTAACAATGTGGGATAAATCGAAAATTGTGGCACTGGCAAGCGATCATGCGGGCTATGAGTTAAAGGCTTTTCTGAAGAAAATTATGGAGGAGGATGGGTATTTGTTTCGCGATTTCGGAACGTATTCATCTGAAAGTGTGGATTATCCTGATTTTGCACACCTGCTGGGAAAAGCCGTTGACAAGGGAGAATTTGAACGGGGCATTGTTATCTGCGGAAGCGGTAACGGAGTTTGTATGGTTGTTAACAAATACCGCGGTGTACGCGGAGGTTTGTGCTGGAACAGCGAACAGGCCGAACTTACCCGCCGTCATAACGATGCCAATGTGCTTTGTCTTCCGGGACGTTATATCGATTTCGACGATGCCATCAAGGCTGCAAAGCTGTTTTTGAATACTGCCTTTGAAGGCGGAAGACATCAGAAACGCGTAGATAAGATTTCCGTTTAACAGATTCATATCGTGCCGTAATGACAGAGGTTTACAATAAATTCAAAAACGATTCGGTTGCTGTTTCGGCCGATACCGGGCATAGAGCCAGACTCGGATATAACATCGGCCGGTACGATGCTGCCGTTAAAGCCGGTAAACTGCAGTATGCCAATCTGGAACTTGCCAAACGCAGGGCAGCTTTTCTCAAAAATAAGGTTATTGGCGACCTCGAGAAGTTTCTGGTTGAATTTGAAGTTAATTTCGAGAAAAACGGCGGTAAGATAATCTGGGCACAGGATGCTTCCGATGCTTTAAAGGAAATAGAAGCAATCATCCGTAAGAAAGAGGCCGGCTATGTGGTGAAAACCAAAAGCATGGTAAGCGAAGAAATCGGACTGAACGAACACCTCGCAGGAATTGGCGTTGAATCCGTTGAAACCGATCTGGGAGAATACATAGTGCAAACGGCGGGCGAAAAGCCCTACCACATCGTAACCCCGGCAATGCACAAATCGAAGGAGGATGTGGCGGACCTCTTTCATCAGAAATTTAAACTTCCTTCCGGCAGCTCCCCTTCTCAAATTATGGCTTTTGTTCGTAATCAGCTGAGGGATAAATTCTTCAATGCAAAAGTCGGAATTACCGGCGCCAATTTTCTGATAGCGGATACGGGTTCGGTATGCCTAACTGAAAATGAAGGCAACGGATTAATGACTACTGCCTTTCCGGATATTCATATTGTTATTGCCGGTATTGAAAAAGTAATACCTTCAATCCGTAACCTTGATCTTTTCTGGCCACTGCTTGCAACGCACGGAACGGGACAAAAGCTGACCGCCTACAACAGCATCATCAGCGGTCCCCGGCAGGAAGGCGAAACCGACGGTCCTTCCGAAATGTACGTTATTTTGCTGGATAACAGCCGTACCCAGGTTCTTGCTCAGAAACACCAGCGCAGAGCTCTGGCATGCATACGCTGCGGTGCCTGCCTTAATGCCTGTCCGGTTTATAAAACCATTGGAGGACATGCTTACGGAACAACCTACAGCGGTCCCATTGGTTCGGTTATTACCCCCTGGATGAAAGGACCCGGTGAATACAAACACCTGAGCGACGCCTCTACTCTGTGCGGTGCCTGTACCGAAGTGTGTCCGGTAAAAATCAATCTGCATGAGCTGCTGTTGTACAACCGCAACGACAGCGTAAAGATGGGATATCATACGGCATTCGATTCCGTGACCATGTTTACGTGGAAGCGTATTATGCTGAACCGCAAATGGATGGATACAGGGACAGCCCGTTTAAAGAATTTTATCCTGAATAAGGTTTTTGCCAAAGCCTGGGGCTCCCGCCGGAGTCTGCCGGAAGTAAGTGAGAAAAACTTCAGACAATTGTGGGAAGAACGCCGGGATGGAAATATTTCCTGAAACGGATTGTTTAAAGGTATTCCTGCATTGCGCTTCGTACCGGACTCAGGTACGATTTTCCGAATAAAATCAGATGCACTAAAAGTGGATACAGCTGAAACAGCGATGTTCTTTTTTTCCAGTCGGGCTGTAACGGGAAGGTTTCGTTGTACGCATGGTAAAATTTCTCCGGAAAACCTCCGAACAGCAGACTCATAGCCAGGTCGGTTTCTCTGTGGCCATAGTAAACGGCAGGGTCTATATAACAAATTTTTCCCGTATCGCCGGTCATTATATTACCGTTCCACAGATCGCCGTGCAGCAGGGCTGGCGCCTCATCCGGCAGTATTTCGGATAATTTGCCGCAAAGCGATTCCAGTGTTTTAAGATCGGTTCCGGACAGAAGATTTTGTTTTTCAGCCATTTTAGCCAGTGGAAACAGCCTGCATTCCGTAAGGAAATCAATACCGTTTGATTTTGGATGATTTATCTGCGGAAGCGAACCGATGTAATTGTCGTGATCCAATCCCCAGAGGCCGCTGCCCGTTCGGTGCAGCATGGCAAGTTCCGCACCTGCCCGTTCCCAGTATCCGGAAACGGGTATATCTCCTGCTATAAAAGTAAGTATGAGACACGAATAGGTTTCCGTTTCAAGTATTGTCTGCACTTCCGGTACGGTAATGCTTCCGGAATTGCGAAGCAGCTCAAGACCCTTTGCTTCTGCTTCGAACATCCCGGGATATCGTTTGGAATAATTAAATTTTACGAAAAAGGTACCGGCAGCGCTGTTTATCCGGCAGGTCTGGTTTATGCATCCGCCACCGAGCGGCAAAACATCTGTTATTGCGCCGGGGTCGTTACGTTCGTTTACGAGCCAGTTGCCAATGCTGAGCTTCAGTTCTTCCGGGATCATACGGGTACATCATATAGTGAATGAGCGGTTTTGCAGCATCCGGCTGCGAAGGAGTCGTTCGGCCAGAAGCAGAAAACCTATCGTTATGCAAATAATGATGATGGTTGACGATTCGCGCAGGTATTGGATAAACGTATTGAAACCTTCGAGTATGCCGAGTGAGGCGCTGAGAAGGTTACGAAGCTGATAGGTATCCGAAAAGATGTTGATTTTTATAAAGGGCCATCCGGCGACCAGCATAAAGATAACAATGCCTGCGGCAAGCAGCAGGCTGAGGTATGCCCAGATCATCTGCCTGCGGTATTCACTGCTGTCGGCAAGGGGTTCGGCACCGGCCTGCAGTTGCATCATAACACCGCTGGTAAAGCTGGAGGGCAGCTTTTCCTGCGGCATTCTGCGCATCAGATCCGCAAGAAATTTATCGTCCGTCTCCTGAAATTTATCGTTTGTCATACGTCACAAATTTACTTATTATATTCCCGAGGATCAACCCGGCTGAAGCTGCATTCGTGCTGCCATGGCTGCATAGATCTTTTTACGGATCCTGTGCAGCTTCACCTTAACGTTCGATTCGCTCAGATCCATGATGTGACCGATTTCTTCCACTTTTTGCTGCTGCTGGTAAAACAGGGATATCATCAGCTGTTCGTCTTCTGGCAAGGTCCGGATTACGGCGTTCATCAGTTCGATCTGCTGCTGTTCGTCCATTTTTCCGGCGCTTTCGCGGATGTCGTCGGTACTGAAATTCTCTACCATACGATCATCCAGTGCCTGGGTTACCACACTTTTTTTTCTCGCTCTTGAGATGGCCGTATTATAAGCAATCCGGAAGAGCCAGGTACTGAACCGGGCTTCGTGTTTGAAGCTGCGGAGGGCATGATATGCCTTCAGAAAGGTGTCCTGAGCTGCTTCTTCTGCTTCTTCCCTGTTTCTCACCACCCGCAGTATGATTGGAAACACCATATCCTTATACCTGTCGATCAATACCGAATACAGGGCGGTATTGCCTTCAAGGATACGCTGAATTATGGTTGTATCGTCGGTTGGCCTCATGGATTAACCTTTAGACGTTTTTCCTTTCATTCGGTTACATTTTGTTTACAGCAGTGGAATGAACATACATTCAGGCTTGTTTGACCCGGGGTGTAACCGGTATGGAAACATTGCGTCAAACGGACAAACAATTCATTGATTACAGCTTTTAAAAAATTATCGCCATGAACGATTTTCTGATTCCCGCTACGGTTTTTGCAACCATTTACGGTATTGTATATCTGATGATCCGCCGTAAAGAGCGGATGGCACTGCTCGACCGCGGACTTGATCCCAGGTCGTTCGAATCGGATAAAACCGGCTTTTCTTCCTTAAAGTACGGACTTTTATTTACCGGTGTAGGCTTAGGACTGCTGCTGGCCAATATTCTGGTTAAAACCGGTGTAATGGAGAACGATGCCGCGTATCTTTCCCTGGTATCCCTCTTCGGCGGTATCGCCCTCATACTTGATTACATCCTGGAAGTTAACATCACCAGGAAAAGCAGAATAAAGAATTCAGCAGAAACAGTACAAACGAAAGACGAAGAATAAAATTAAAGAAGCGGAAACTCTTCGATTACCTTGTATTCAGGCCCTTCTTTTTTCAAAATGCTTTCGTACAGACTGAATCCGTTCACGGATTGTTCCTGGAATTTAAGGTCGCGGAAGCGTGCAATGATTTCCTGAAAATGGTTTTTATCCCGTATTTCCTTTACACGTCCAACCGTGATGTGCGGGACAAAATTCTGCCGGTCGCTGATGTAGCCGGCCTGTTCCAGTTCAAGATTTACATTTGTGATCAGTTTGACAAGAGCGGGATGTTCGTTGATCCCAAACCATATAACCCTTGGATTGTAGTAGCTGCCGAAAATTCCTGTTCGTGCCAGCAAAAGATTAAACGGTGAAATTCCCTCCGAGGCTTTGCGTAGTGCTTCACCGATGGCCGGAATTTCATCAACGGGCGTATCCCCGAAGAATCGGAGGGTAATGTGCACGTTTTCCGGTTCAACCCACCTGATGATATGAAATCCCAAAACCTGCCTGAGGTTGTGGTACATATCGGCAAAGTTCTCGCCAGGTACAATCCTGATTGCGGCAAACAGTCGCTTAGTCTCCATCTGGATTATAAATTGACAGTGCAAACCTACATTTTTTCAAACCAAACCGCAAACAGAGGAAGAAAAATTCATCATGTTTTTTCAGATTTCTCTGGCCCGGCTTCCGTTTTATTCTTTTAAGGACTTTTATTTTATATCCGGGAGGCTCCGTAACAGCTCCTTTTATGCCTTTTGGTGTCTTCGTGCGTTGATGTCAGCAAAATATAGTGCGCAACACTGCACACGTGACCTGCTGATTGATAATTAAAGAAAAGTGTCAAAAAAAATGCGGGATTCAGGAAATTATTCTAAATTTGCATCCCGTTTCGGAGAAATCCGTTGCCCGGAGGGGCGTTAGCTCAGTTGGCTAGAGCGTTAGACTGGCAGTCTAAAGGTCAGGGGTTCGACTCCCCTACGCTCCACAAACAAGGCCTGTAAATCAACGATTTACAGGCCTTTCCATTCAAATGTAATACTTTTTACGGCTTATTTCTGGTCCGGATCCCGGCTTTTATCGCTGCTTCCGCCGCCATTCTTTTCATCCTCTCCCGACATTCCGTCTTTGAATTCTTTTATGCCTTTTCCCAGTCCACGCATAAGTTCGGGAATCTTTTTACCGCCGAAAAGTAAAAGTACAACCAGCAGAATCACCAATATCTGCCATGTTCCCAGCACACCCAGTAATGTTTGTGTTATCATACGAAGTATTTTTGATGCCTATTGCAAATTTAATCAATAAAGCGCAGAATTGACACCCGATTATTTTTATTGCCTCTTTCGCTGCATTTCAACGCTTGATAATACTTCCGGATGCATGTTGCGGCTAATCCATGAAACGCCTGCGGTATTTGGTTTACACCAAGCCGTTTACCTTGATTTTAGAATCCAGGCCTCAGGGTTTTGAAGGTTTTTGCCGTGCCAGAGTTCAAAATGAAGCTTCGTTTTTCCGGAATCATCCGTGCTTATATCGCCGATAACCTGTTTGGTTTTTACTTTATCGCCCTTTTTAACGTAAAGCTGGTCAAGGTTTGAGTATACGGTAAGGTATTCGCCGTGCTTTACAATTACCACGTTGTTGAAGGTAGGCAGCGTCATGGTTGAGCTTACAACTCCTTCGAACACGGCTCTGGCCTTGCTGCCCTTCTCGGTTGCGATGTCAACACCGTTATTCTTTGTTTTAATGCCTTTCAGAACCGGATGCGGATGTTCACCAAAGGTACCCGAAATTATTCCCCTTTCGGTTGGCCAGGGCAAACGCCCTTTGTTTCCGGCAAAATTCGTGGAAAGCTCCATCTCAGCCGGGGTAAGGGCAAACTTGTTCTCCGGTGCCGGTTTGGTACCTGCTTTCTTTGCCGCTTCATTTGCTTTTCGAATCTCTTCGGCAATAAGGTCTTCAATGGCTTTCTGCAGCCTCCTGGCTGCCTTCTCGCTTTCCCTTAGTTTTTTCAGAAGCTCTTTTTCCTTTTTTGAAAGATTCCTTACCGCCTGATCCTGCTGACTTTTCTCTTTGCTCAGCTTTTGCTGCTCGCTAACCTCCGCCTGCTTCAGCAATACCTTCTCTTTTTTCTGCTGCTCTAAAAGCACAAGCTTCTGGTTGAGCTCTTCCTCGGTTTCCCGGATAACCCTCACCTGATTCTGACGGTAAACGGAATATTGCTGGAAGTACTTCAGCCGCTGATAGGCCTGGTTGAAATCCTTCGACGAAAAGAGAAACATCAGCCGTGAATAGGAATTCCGGTTCTTGTTCGCGTAGTAAATAAGCGAAGCATACTCCTTTTTCAACCGTTCCACGGTTTGTTGAAGGAGCCTGATGGTGTCGCTGGTCTGATTGATTTCACGGTCAAGATCCCTGATTTCGCTGTTTATGGCAGATATAAGCTCCTGCCGCTTTTCTATTTGCTTGTTTAACAATACAATCTGATTAACAGAAGCCTGTTTTGTCTTTTTGGTTTCTTCCAGAAGCTTATTGGTATAGCTGATGTCCTGTTCAATTTTTGCTTTCTGTTGCTGCAGCTGCGTTTTTTTATCCTGTGCAGCAGAAGGCATCACAGCAGTCAGAATAAACATCAGAGCCACAAGGCTTTTTATAAACCCCGGCTTCTGGTATGGTCTCGTTTCCGGCTTCTTCATCGTGCAGTGGTATTAAAGTTCACCCAGAGGGGTGTATTTTTCTGGAATCCTGAACGGAAACTGAAGTTTTTCGTTAATGCTGATCCTGGTGAAATCAACCTGTATGGTGTTTTTATGTCCATTGGCTTCCAGTTCAAACTGCAGCCGCGAAGGTACCATCTGGTTCTCCAGTTTTGTATACCTGTATCTCCCCTCCAGTCTGCGTCCACCCTGATTTAGCTCCCTTATCATCACCCTGCTTATTTTGAAACTTTCCGGATTCAGCCATATATCATGAACCGGGATTGCCGTTTCCTGGTTGTTGCGGCTCTCCTTCTTCAGTTTTCGCCGGTTGGTGGTCATCAGCTTGTATTCCTGATGATCCACCGATGCCCTGAATTCCGAATTCTCGTAAAACGAAAAATCATTTCCCGTAAGGAAAGCCTGAAGCATATCGAAATCCAGGCTGCTGTTGATCAGAGAGTTGATATAGCTGAAGTCGCCGATCATGTATGTATTTTCGATGCGGTTGATAAACCACACCGAATCGTTCGTAATCATTACCCTGATCATTTCAATACCGAGTGCCGGCACAATGGAAATCCAGATTATGCTGTCTTTTTTAATCCGGATATTACCACTGAAAGAGTTTCTGTTTCTGTCCTGGCTGAATTCGGCTGAAAACCTGGCCGACAGGTAATCGTATTTTAATTCGTTTTGCTTCAGGTTCTCAAACAGGAATGCGGCCCCTTCCTCACGCAGGGGTTCTTTTATCAGTCGGCGCGTGGACGAACACGAGGAAATCAGGAGCATTAGTACCAGGCCCGCCATTATTCCCCTGAGGGAAAGAAAAATGCAATGCGAACGCTTACTCATAAAGTTTCCCGTCTTTTATTTTTTTCCCGAGCAGTTCTGACCCTTCTCCGGCTTCGGCGGCTTTTTGCCAGGCTGTGCGTGCCTCTTCGGTTCGGTTGAGCCGGTACAATATATCGCCGTAATGCTCCAGAAGGGTAGCACTGTCTTCTGTATTCACCTGCATGGCTTTTTCGATGTACTCAAGAGCACCGGAATAGTCGCCCTGCTTGTAAAGTACCCATGCATAGGTGTCGAGGTAAGAGGCATTGGCCGGCTCAATGGCTATTGCTTTTCCGGCCATTTCGGAAGCTTTGGCCAGGTTTTCTCCCTTTAACGAAAGATAGTAGGCGTAGTTGTTGAGCACCAGTGCATAGTCGGGAACTATTTTCAGTGCCGATTCGTAGGCTTCAAATGCTTCTGCGTCGTTACCGGCGGCGTGGTTTGCATCGCCTATCATACCGTAAAAATCGGCGGACAACCGCGGTTCGGAAGCAATCAGCTTCACTCCTTTGCGCAGGGAAGCAATGGCTTCGGGATACCGCTTCAGCATATAGCTGGCGAACCCGTTGAAATAGTAGGGCATGGGTTGCATGGGAAAGAGCGCAATTGCCCGTTCGCTTTCCACTGCCAGTGAATCGTAATTGTCGAGCAGCGCTTCTATCCTGAGCAGGTTTTCCCAAATCTGGTATTTCCCCGGATCCAGCTCGTTTACCTTTCTGAAAAGTACTGCCGCTTCTTTGTATTCCTCCTGTCCCATCAGAATTTCACCCCTCAGCATCAGCGCCCGGGGCTCGTTGGGATGTACCTCCGACATTATCCGCGTAAGCTCGGTAACGTCGTCTTCTATCCCTGGATAATCTTTTACCTGTGAATAATACGAAAGCATTACCTGAATCTTGGTGTCGGAGTCGAGATAGGGATTTGCAAAACCGGTTTTCAGGTACTCTGTGGCCTTTTCTATATTACCCTGCTGGCGGTGAAAATCGGCCAGCGAAATGTTGATGTAGGGATTTTCGGGATCAATCTCCCTGATTTTGTTGTACGTAAGCAGGGCCTCGTTTGTCTTTCCCTGTACCAGATAAAATTCTGCCAGCATCGACAAAATACGGCTGTCCCATGCATTTTCGCGGGCCAGACGCTCCAGCTCTTCCAGCGCCTTTTTGGGCTTTCCGGTAGCAAGGTATATCCTGTGCTTACGCATCGACAATTCTTCGCTGACGCCCAGGTGTTGTTCCAGCTGGTCGTATATTTTAACGGCTTCTGCCGGCTTATCCATCTGCAGCCAGGTGTTGGCCAGCTCCAGAGCGTATTCGTTGTTGCCGGGGTGCTGCTGTACCAGTGTTTTGTAGATTTTCTGAGCTTCTGCGGGCTGGCCGAAATTGGAATAGAGACTGGCAAGGGTAATGGCATACCAGGTGTTGGATGGCTGAAGATCGTAGGCTTTTCTGGCGCTTTCGAGAGCGGCAGGCCCGTCTTTCTTCATAAAGTAAAGCTGTGCGAGCTCATACCAGGCAGCATCGTTCTGGGGATCGGCCTTTACAGTCTCTTCAAATAAATTCAGAGCCTGCTCGTTGCTGCCGGTAATTTTTGCCTTGTTTGCCTCAAAAAACAGATTTCTGTTTTTCAGCTCCTCGCGGTACCGGCGCACATCCTCTTTGGTAAAGGTATCTTCTCCCCCTTCCGGGAGATCCTGTGCTGTACCGAACCAGGGCAGCAGTGCCAGCGAAAGCAGGGGAATTATTTTTTTAAACGGCATTACGGTTTTCGTGTTAATAAGATTTTGAACCGGTTATAAGCTTCATGCCTCCGGGTCAGTGTGTTCCGGTGTGGCCGAATCCTCCGGTACCCCGTGCGGTCTCGTTCAGACTCTCCACCTCAACCCATTCGGCTTTTTCGTGCCTGCTGATGATCATCTGTGCAATGCGCTCACCGGGATTTACGGTAAATGTTTCTTTCGAAAGGTTTACCAGAATTACCTTTATCTCACCCCTGTAATCTGCATCAATGGTTCCGGGAGCGTTCAGGATGGTGATGCCGGAACGGGCGGCCAAACCGCTGCGGGGACGAATCTGGGCTTCATAGCCTTCGGGAAGCTCGATAAAAAGTCCCGTAGGTATTAAAGCCCTCTCCAGAGAGGCGATTACTACCGGGGCTTCAGGATTCGCACGGAGATCCATTCCTGCGGAATGTATGGTTTCATATGCCGGTAAGGTATGGGGCGATTTGTTTACGATTCGGATCTGCATAAAACGCTTGTTGGTAAATATCAGCAAAACGGCTGTTTGAAGCCCACAAAATTAAACATTTAGCGGTTAAGGACGTCAACCAATCTCTCAGGTATCTGCCGGTCTTCTCTTTTCCCAAAACCATGCCACCAGCGGAAATACCAGTAGCAGCATAAGATTAAGGGAATACCTGACCCATGGACTGGCAGGAGAAATTAACAGGGCGGCAAGCAGCAATAAGCCTGCCAGTGCGGCATATGCCAGCGCCCCCTTAAGGTTATAGTTAACCGGATAGTACTTCTGCCCCATGAAATAAGACAGAATCATCATGGCCGCATAGCAGGCAAAAGTAGCCCAGGCCGCTCCCATATAACCCATTACCGGGATAAGGATAAAGTTGAGGATAAGGGTTATCGCGGCTCCGGTCAGCGAAATGGCTGCACCGTGAGCGGTTTTGTCGGTAAGCTTAAACCATACGCTGAGGTTGTAAAAAATCCCAAGAAAGAGATTTGCCAGCAGCAGAACCGGAACAACCGGTGCTCCCGAACGGTATTCGGGCCCTACGAACAGCATCACCACATCCAGGAAAAGCATTATCCCGAGGAAGATGAAAAGGCAGACCAGGATAAAAAAGTGCATCATGCGGGCATAGGTCTCCTTTGCATTTTTCTCTTTCGACTGGTCGAAGAAAAAGGGCTCGGCAGCATACCGGTACGTTTGAATGAAGAGCGTCATCAGGATAGAAATCTTGTAACAGGCACCGTAGATTCCCAGCTGGGCCATGGAATCGGCTCCAGGAGGCAACAGATGCTTCAGAACGATACGGTCGAAGGTTTCATTTACAATTCCGGCAAGACCGAAAATAAGCAGAGGCCATGCGTAAATAAGCATACTCCTCAGTTCTTTCAGATTTATCCTGTATTCGCCCTTCAGAATATCGGGCAGCAGCAGAGCGAGGGTCACCAGGCTGGCAATAAGATTGGAGATGAAGATGTATCCAACACCGGTTTCCGGATTGTAAATGCCGGAAATAAGAGTTCCCGCCGGGGTATTTCCGTACTTCGACAACAGGTAGGGACACAGAACGATGAAAAACAGGTTAAAGCCTATGTTGGTGGCTATATTGGCGATTTTGATAAAGGCAAACCGCAGGGGCCGGCTCTGAAGGCGCAGGTTGGCATAGGGAATGGAACTTACGGCATCGGCGGCAAGTATAAGTACAAACCAGCGGATGTATTCCGGATTGCCGGGATATCCCATCCGGGAAGCAATGCCTCCCGAAAAATACATCCCCGCAAGGGCAAAAACAGCCGAAGTGGTGAGAAGCGATACCATGGCTGTGCCGAAAACGGGGCTGCTGCCTTCCTGCCGGGAGGCAAAACGAAAGAAGGCCGTTTCCATTCCATACGTGAGGATTACGAACAGAAAGGCCACATAGGCATACATCTCGGTAACCACCCCGTATTCGGCAGGAATAAAGGCCCGGGTGTAGAGCGGTACCAGCAAATAATTAAGCAATCGCCCGACAATGGTGGGCAGTCCGTAAATAGCGGTTTGGCCGGCAAGTTTCTTCAGCGGATTCAAGGTATCTACCGTTTACAGTTTACGAAGGCATAACGGCCGGAAGGTCTATGATGAAGGTGGTTCCTTTCCGGTCTTCCGAAATAAAACCAATCTCTCCGCCAGCGGAATTTATAATGTTCTTCACCATGGCAAGTCCAAGTCCGGTGCCGCCCGATTTGGTGGTAAAGTTAGGAGAAAATATTCTGGATTTTTGCTCCTCACTTATCCCGCTTCCGTTGTCGCGAATGCTTATGTTGTGGTATTTTCCCTTTGTTTCCACCTTTATTGCAATTATCCCCCTCCTGTCCTGCGGAATGGCCTGCAGCGAATTGTTGATGAGGTTGATAAATACCCGCGAAAGCTGCTTCTCATCGGCAAAAACGTAGCAGGGTTCCTCCGTAAGCTCAAGCACAATGTCGGTATTCGGATGCTCGGTAAACAAACCAAGTGTGTTGCGGATAATTTCGAGAAGCTCCGTTTTTTTGTTGTTGGCCTGCGGCAGTTTGGCAAAATCGGAAAACGCGGAAGCTATAGCCGATAACGAATCGATCTGCTGTATCAGGGTATTGCTGGTACGCACAAACCGCTTGTCCCAGTCGGGAGCCTGCTCTTCCCACGATTTTTTCAGATGCTGAATGCTGAGCTTCATGGGCGTAAGAGGGTTTTTTATCTCATGGGCCACCTGCCGGGCCATCTCCCTCCAGGCACTTTCACGCTCCGAACGGGCCAGTTTTTCGGCACTTTCCGAAAGCTTTTCAATCATCAGGTTGTATTCGTTGATAAGCTCTCCCAGCTCATCGCGCCGGTTGTATTCGATCTTTTCGTTCCGGTTGCCCAGGTTCAGACTGGTCAGGCGCTCCCGTATCAGCTGAAGCGGCTTGGTAAGATAACTTCCGGCAAGAAGCGAGATTACGATGGCCAGAAAAGTCAGAATCACATAAATATTGATGAACGCGACAAGAAAAGCGGAGATCTCCTCTTTCAGCTCCTGCTGACGGGCAAAATAGGGCAGATTGATGTAGGCAATGAGTTTGTTCTGATGGTTCCGGAACGGGATGTAGGCCGAAAGGTAATTGTAGCTGCCGATATGCTCGTTCATGATGTAAAGGGTGCGCTTGTTTACCGACAGCTGCCGGAATGCCTCCGCGTTCATCTGAAGCGATTTCAGTCCTTCGTCAAAGATCTGCTGTCGCGAGGATGCAAGCAGATTGCCCTGTACATTGTACAGATTTATATCGGAGAAAAAAACCTGGGAAAATTTCACCAGCAGCTCTTCAAAATAAGCCTGTTCCGTGGGATCGAGCTGGCTTCTGGTGGCCAGTTTATGCTCGAGTTCGATCAGTACCGAATGGGCTTTCTCGCTGAGCATATCCCTGTTTTTTAGTGAATTCAGATTGCGGATGTTGTTAAGAACCGTAAATCCGATGAGCGTGGAAGCAAAGAGTACAAGCGCGATGAAGGTAAACTGAAGCCGCGTACTCAGATCCAGCCGCATCTTTTTGCCGGGTTTAAACAAACCGGCTGCTCCGGCTATCAGCAATACCATCAGGGCATGAAAAGTGGTCTGGTAGGTAAATGGCGCAATGGTATTCAGCAATCCTTCATTTTTGCGGCTGATGATGATAGAACTGTTGTTATCAATGGCGTGAAACAGATGGTTGTAACCGTTTCTGTCGAAAAAGTAAAACTCCAGTTTCTCGCTCGTATATGCCGATTCGTATATACTGTAAGAATAATCGCCGGCGCTCTTTACCAGTTCGTTGTTGCTGTAAATGGCATACGAGTATTCCGACCATTCGTCGGAGGTGGTTTCCGGCTTGTTGAGCAGCAACTCGGGATATCCCAGACCCTTCGGGGCGTATTTCCGGATCAGCTCTATAACAACGGTGGCATTCAGCGGATTGTTACCGTTAAGGTGTATGGGAATGCGGGCAATGTAGTTGCCTTCATCCCAGGTTTCCCGGATATAATAAAGGTTTCCTTCGCCGGCCTTTTCGCCAAGCGAAACGATGATGTTGTCGAAGTAGGGCTCACACCCGATAACGTAGTCCCCCGGTTTAATCCTGAGGGTTTTGCCGGGAAAGCAAAGCGTGATCTGCGCATTGTATTTTGACCAGAATCCTTTCAGGTACGACTCCAGTATGTAGTCGGAACATTCCGTTTCCAGGGATGGATCCATCCAGGCGTTTCGTATCATCTGCGGAAGCAGTGTATCGGAAGCAATTTCAGCTTCAAGACCGGGGTACAGATACTCCGCAACCTTATCCCTGTCGTTCGAAAGTTTTACCGCCAGCAGCTTGCGCTGATTATTTTCCCTGATGCGGTTGTTCCGGTAATAGTTATACGACGAAACAGACGTAAGGGTAATTACCAGAAGGGTAAGTGCCGTTATGCCCGGAAAGCGGAGCCGGTCGCCCGCCATGCGCAGTATAAGGATCAGATATACGAAAAACAGTACCAGACTGCCCCATCCGGGTTTATACCATCCGGTAACACAGGCAATAGTCCAGATAAGCAGAAGCAGTCCGCCGGTATGCAGAAGCACATAGCGATACCCTCTTTGCCTGTAGACGTTTTTAAAGATCGGAAAGGAGATAAGGAAGAAATTCAGAAGAACAAGAAAGATTATCAGAAAGCCGAGGATGCTGAAAGCCGAAAATTCAATGATCTTGCCGAAATCCATCTGCAGGGTGGAGTTAACCTGCAGGGATTCTATGATATAGCAGGTTACAAAATAAAGCAGCACTGCAAACAGGAGCAGGAAAAGGCGGCTGGCAGCGGAATGTTGTCCGGGTTTGTCCTTGTCCGGGGAATTGTACACTAAATCAAACTCCCGGAAGAATAAAACGGCAAAAACGGTAAGTCCGGCAATGGTAATGGTGAGATCGCCCAGCGACGGGAAAACGGCCGAAGAGGCGTAATGCACGGCATTGAACAGCTCCGTTTGGTCGAGTATGGCCGGTATTCGGAAGTACTGCAGGATTCCGCGCAAAACCAGAATATCGGCGAGAAACAGAAACAGCATCAAAGGGAGTGGATGCTTCGACTGTAGATTTTTGTAAATGGCAAACAGCGACAGAATCAGGAATACGAACGAAATCAGGTAAAGCAGAAATACCGGGGTGGCAACGGATGCGGGAAGTCCCGTAGGTGGCGACGCATTTATGAAAAAGAGTATTTCGCCATTTTGCGAAGTTATCGGATAAGCTGTTTCCGAAAAGGTGATGGTCCACCCGTCGGGAAGCAGATATGGTCCGGCAAAGCCCGATTTCAGGTAATCGTTGCGGTAGGGATATTCGTGCCTTATCAGGTTTGCGATGATCAGGGTGAATTCGCCGGCCCGGCGGTGAACAATCTGATAGTATCCACCGGTTGTGCGGACAATTCTGTTTTTAACCAGAGCGTCGGGGTCGATCTGATTAAGGGCAAAGTCGTTGTTCGACCAGTAAACCATTTCGTTATTGCGAAAGGCATATAAACTGAAGGCTTCTGGCAGGGATTCGTTAAAAGAAGATAATTTTTCGAAGTGGAAGGTAGAATCGGGCTCGGGCAGCGACCCGGCAAGTTGGAGTGCTATGGAATATTGTTTATTGAGGGTATTGTTGAAAGCGGGTATGCGATTTGCCGGTTTGGAGTAATTTCTGACGGCGGCCACGGTAATGATGGCGACAAGGGCAGCCGCAACGGCTGTGAGAAGGTAAATTGTGGGTATTTGGGCCTGAAGCGGAAGTTTTTTCATACCGGAAGCGATAAATGGCGTAAAATCAGAACGTTAGAAGCCATCAAAAATCAGGCCCTTTAACGAACGATCGGTCAAAAATCAGGTAAATATACTAAAGAAGGGCGATTTTGCATCAGAACGCCCCAAATAAGCTAAGCAGGCTTTTTAATGATGTAGATCAGGCTCGAGTAGTCGTTGCGGCCCATTCCGGCTTTCATGTTGGATAAGAAGCCGCGCAGGAGGGCCGAAAGATAGTTGTATTTTCCCTTCATATATTTTTCACTTAAAAGTGAGATATAATACGAATCATACAACATGGGGTGAATTTGGGAAATTTTCATCCCATGAATTTCGGCCAGACGGTTTACCGATTTTTGGTTGAAATGACTCAGGTGACGCGGGGTGTCCCACGCAGCCCAGAATTTTCCGTAATAACGGGCATCGTCGGATTCGGGATTGGGAAGGGCGAGAATGAGAGTACCCTGAGGTTTAAGCAGCCGAAAAACATCGCGCATGCGTTCGTGAAGATTTTCTACGTGTTCGAGAACGTGCCACATGGTGATAAGATCAAACGAAGAATCCTCAAAATCTTTTATAGCTGAAACGGGATCGATGGTCAGATTATACTTTTGCTGACCGGCCTTACGGGCATTTTCGTTCGGCTCTATGCCTCTTGCATCGAATCCCTGCAAACGACAACGGTTCAGAAATTCACCAGTGGCACATCCGATGTCGAGCAACCGGTTTCCCTTACTGTACCGTTTTATCAGTTTTACCTTGCAGCGCAGGGTATGATTTCGAACGAGATGGTAAATCTTACTCAGAAGGTCGTTTGTATTAATCGAATGCGAAATGTAATCGGGTGAATTGTAGTAATACTGCAGGTGCTTCGGTTCGGGTTGTGGCCAGGTAAACATGTACTCGCATGCCTCGCAGCGGCAGATGGTGAATTCCTCGCGGGTTAAAAAGTAGTCACGAAGCCTTAGATGTGTTGTAAGTGACTTATTACCACAGAGTAAGCAAGAATCCGGAGCTAAAATTTCTGATTGTTTCACGTGAAACATTGTATTGCAGGCGTTGGTATTATTTACTTAAAAAGATCACGAGTACGGATATGTCGGCCGGAGAAACACCGCTGATGCGCGATGCCTGACCAATGGTTTCCGGTCTTATTTTGCTGAGCTTTTCTCGTGCTTCAAACGACAGAGAGCTCAGCGATTGATAATCGAAATCCGCTTTAAGGGGCATGTTCTCAAATTTGGATAAGCGTTGTGCGATTTCCTGTTCCTTTTCGATGTACCCCTGATACTTTACCAGAATTTCCGTTTCCTCTATAACCTCCTCCCCGATTGCGCCAAATTTATCGAAAAACTCTTTCAAAAACGGGAGCGTTTCAATCAAATCGTTTAAGTGTATCTGAGGCCTCAATACCAGGGTGTCGAGTTTTACTTTCTGATTTATTGCTGCCGTTCCTGCCCTTTCCAAAGCTCCGTTTACCTGATCGGGACTAACACTCACGGTTGATAACAGCGCAATGGCAGATTGAATGGATTCCTGTTTTTCCAAAACACGTTTGTAACGATCGATACCGGCCAGGCCTATTTTGTACGACAAAGGCGTAAGTCGAAGGTCGGCATTATCCTGGCGCAGCAGGATGCGATACTCGGCTCTGGAGGTAAACATGCGGTAGGGTTCATCAATGCTTTTTGTAATCAGATCGTCGATAAGAACCCCTATGTAAGCTTCCGATCGTTTGAGAATAAAAGGATCCAGATTATTTATTTTTAAATGCGCATTAATTCCTGCCATGAGTCCCTGAGCAGCGGCTTCCTCATAACCGGTAGTTCCGTTAATCTGACCGGCGAAATAGAGGTTCTCAACAGCTCGTGTTTCGAGTGTATAATGCAACTGATGCGGAGGGAAATAATCGTATTCAATCGCATACCCCGGCCTGAATATTTTCGCATTTTCAAATCCGGGAACCAGCTGAAGCGCTTTGTATTGAATGTAATCGGGAAGTGAAGAAGAAAATCCGTTGATGTAATACTCAACCGTGTCCCATCCTTCCGGTTCCACAAAAAGCTGATGCCTGATTTTATCGGCAAATCGGTCAATTTTATCTTCTATGGAGGGGCAATATCGTGGACCGCGTCCTTCGATGCGTCCCGCGTACATGGGAGAAAAATCGAATCCGGTCCGCAAAACGTCGTGAACTGCAAGATTGGTATATGCAAGGTAGCAACTTCGCTGTTTTTGCAGTACCGGCGTATCGGTGTAGGAAAAACGACCCGGATTTTCATCTCCTTTCTGTTCCTCCAGTTTTGAAAAGTCTATGGTACGGCCATCCACCCGCACGGGAGTTCCTGTTTTCAGTCGGTCGGAGTCAAATCCCAGTTCGCGCAGATTTTCCGTTAGTCCCGTTGAAGACCGGTCGCCCATACGTCCGCCTCCGAAATTCTTTGTTCCTATATGAATAATGCCGTTCAGGAAGGTTCCGTTGGTAAGAATTACGGATTTTGACCGTATCTCCTGCCCCATTGCGGTTTTTACCCCTGCAACCCTTCCCTTATCCGTAATAATACCGTTAACGGTATCCTGCCAGAAATCGAGGTTGGGTGTTTGTTCAAGCATCAAACGCCACTTTTCGGAAAAACGCATGCGGTCGCTTTGTGCTCGCGGACTCCACATTGCCGGGCCTTTTGATTTGTTCAGCATGCGAAACTGAATCATGGTATGATCCGTAACAATGCCGGAATAACCTCCCAAAGCATCAATTTCACGTACAATCTGACCCTTAGCGATGCCGCCCATGGCCGGATTGCACGACATCTGGGCTATTGTACCCATATTCATGGTAATCAGCAGAACCGATGAGCCCATATTCGCTGCTGCCGCTGCGGCTTCACCTCCGGCGTGACCGGCACCAACAACTATTACATCATATTCTTTAAACATCAACCGCTTGTTTCACGTGGAACATTCAACTTCCGAAATGGATTTTCAATGGTTTATAAAGGATACTAATTCCGGAATCTGCCCTTAATCAAGGGCAAAAAAAAGAAAGGCAAAATTACGAATTAAATGGATAATCAGGGAAATCCCCGTTTTAAACGAACAGCGCCAGACACTCCTCTTCCTTCCGGCGCATAAGTGCAGCATCCTTGCGTGTTTTATCCTTATACCCGCACAGATGCATTATGCCGTGTATCATCACCCGCTTCAATTCTTCGCCCAATGACTTTCCATACAGGGCAGCATTCTCCCTCACCCTTTCGATGCTGATAAAGACATCGCCCGAAATGGTATCCCCCTCAGAATAATCAAAGGTTATTACATCGGTGAGCGTATCGTGATCCAGGTATTCCAAATTCATGTTGTATAGGTAATCGTCGCTGCAAAAAATAATGCTGACCTCCCCCGTCTGTTTTTTCTGCTGCCCAATGCAATGCAGCATCCAGGATCTGATGTTTCTGATGTTGCGAAGACGATACGTTACATCCTCACGGTAAAAATTTATCCTGTCGGCCATAAATATTTGCTTTGGTTTCTGCAAAGGTACAACAAGATAAAGTTACCCGTTAATAGCTTTTAAATGGATTTTTATAAGGTTTTTTTCTGCAAACGCGGAATATCGGGTACCCGAATGTTACCGGATTCTCAATTAAAATCGGCCCCTAAAGGAAACCGCAGATCGGAGTTTTACGTATATTGGCTGTCCGGATTCGTTTTGTTTCTTTTCTTTACCCTGAAACTCCTTACAATGAAAACTTCAAAACAAAGAAAAATGGCTGCTGCTGTGGTCCTTTTATCTGCCACCGCCATTTTGCTCAGCAGTTGTGCCGATGTTACGCTCATCCAGGATTGTGTGCATGCCAAACCCTACGGATTTTTGGGAGGATTATGGCACGGATTTATTGCCCCTCTTTCCTTCATTGGAAGCCTGATAAGCGACACCATTGCCATGTACGCGGTTAATAATACCGGAGGCTGGTACGATTTCGGCTTTGTTCTCGGTGCAGAGATTTTGTTTGGTGGCGGAAGCCGTGCCGGTTGCTGATGTATGGATATAAACCAGACCGGGTATTCATCAACGGAGCATAAAAAAAGCCGGTGAAAACCGGCCGATGCGTTATAGCAAACACCATTCACTATGGTACCATTACCGGAATGCTAATGAAATACTCATTTACCTTGTTGCGGTAGTAGTTCCGGAACGATGGCGGTACGGTTTTCAGCAATTCCGTTTCTTTTCCGGGTAATCCCATGGTGTCGAAAAACTTTGCCGGATCGGGTTTGGGAAGTTCGCGACCCTCGTTCGACTCTCTTCGCTCTTCCTGCTCACGCTGCAACTCCGCCTTTTCCGATTCAAGCAAACGTGTCAATATATCCTGTTGCCTGCGCATGGTTTGCTCGTTCAGAATTTTATTCACCAGCTCATTTTCGGTGCGCTCCATGTCCTGAATCATCTGATTCATTCCCTTGTCGCCCAACCTGCCCTCTTTCTGCATCTGATCGCGGTATTGCTGCAATTCGCGCCGCAAAGCCTCCTGCTGTGCCGCCATACGCGCCAGCTGCTCGCTCATCGAACCACCACTCCCCGTTTCACCCTTCTGACCTTTCTTATCCTGCATGCCTTTTTTTATAGCTTCCATCTGCTGATTCAGCTTTTCCTGCATCTCACGCATCGATTTCATCGAGGAGGGCTTACCCTGACCACCCGGCATCGGACAACTTTTTCCCGACTTTCCCGAAGATTTCATGGCCATATTCTGCTGCATCTGCTGCATCGACTCCGCCAGCAACAGTGCCAGATTGTTAACGGATGTCATTACATACTGCTGCTTGTTCAGCACGGTCGAAATTACCCTTGCATGTATGGCCTCAAGCGACTGATTCACGTTGTCGTTGATGATGCTGATCTCCCGGTTTACGACCGGTTCTATCATCGATTGCCGCTTACTTAGTGCAAAAAGCGAATCCTCAATCATCTTAAGATTATCTTTTATAGCCACCTGCTTTTCCGTAACCAGAGCATACCTCGGATCGTTGCGCTTCATTACCGATAATTCATTCATCAATGCCTCCTGGTCGAAGGAAGTACGGACAAGATTCTCCAGAATCATGCGCAGGGATTCTATGTCCTCTCCCAAAGCCTCTTCTTCCATCTCTTGCTGCATGTCAAACAGCATATCGCTCATTTGTTCCATTTTATCGGAAGCCTTCTTCTGATCCTGCGACGCCTTTTTCATCTGACCTTTTTTCAGATTTTCATCGCCGCTCTCAATATCCTGCTTAATCTCCTGCTCTTTTTCTCCGGGAACTTTAAAGTTATTCGGCTCTTCCAGCTCTTTGTTTTTCTTTTCCAGATCCTTCAGATCTTCCCGTATCTTTTCAAATTTTTCTTCTATCTTATTCTGTTCTTCCAGACGCTTTTCAGCCTCCTTTTTATCGCTGTCCGCTGTTTTTTCCGATAATTCCTTCTGCTCTTCCGAAAGCTTTTTTAGCTTTTCGATGGTTTCTGTCAGTTTCTTGTCGAATTCAAGTTGTTTGAAAAGCTCCAGATTACGGTCAAGACTCTTTTCCAGATCCTCCGCATTAAATTTCAGCTTGTCCATTACCTCATTCAGCTTGTTTTTGTCGAGATCATCCATCATCTTCTGAAGCTCCTCAAAAAGTTTCTTCATTTCATCCGACATAATTTCTTCAAAAAGCTTTTCAAGCTGCCGCTGCTTTTCCAGCAGGGATTCGTCTATCTCACGGTATTGCGACTCCTTGCGATTGCTCTGTTCGTTTTCTTTACGCATCTCCTCTACCTTGTCGTGCAGGTTTTTCTGTCGCTCAAGCAAATCCTGTATCTGCCTGCGCTCCTGGTAATTCAAGGTCTTTTTATCGAAAAGTGTCCGGTTCAGCTGCTCCAGATCCTTCTGAATGGCTTTGGCTTCGTTCAGACTCTTTTCCAGTTCCCCTTTTACATTCTCCTGATTCTGCCTAACCATCTCTTCAATTTCCTCCATGGTGGGTACCCTGAAATTCATCTCCGTTGTTCGCGACGATTTACTTCCGTTAATCGCATCGTTATCCCAGATCTGAAAATAGTATGCTATCTCATCGCCGGGAGATAATCCAAGAGAGGAAAGATCGAAGAAATGATAGAACGATTGCTGGGAGTTGCCCTTATCAATAACAACCGGAACAACCGTTTCTGCCGAATAACCGTTTAAGCCCGACTTACGTGAAAGTCTGAATTCCAGCTTGTTAAAACCATAATCGTCCTTGATTACACCCCTGAAATACAAGCGGTGATCGTACGTTGAGTCGCGGTATTCCTCTGCCGTTATTACCGGATATACATCCGGGATTACATTTATAAAAAACGCCATACTGTCGGAGCCGGTCATAAATTCATTCTCCAGTGTTACGCTGTATCCCAGCGGCTCCATGATGCGACGAGCCGATGAAAATACGTTGTTGCCCGAAGCCTTCAACTCCAGGATATCCTCTCCGATTTTTAAATTTACTTTTCGGGTATCACGGGTGTAGAAATTCCATAAAACGTTGGTACCCTGAGGAATAACCAAATCTCCCGAATTGGAAACCACTTCGGGCTTTATCCCTGTATAGGAAGGATACTGCAACTCAAGGTCAAAATTGATTATAGACGGGCGTGGATTTACAATAAGCTCATAATCCGATGAATAATATCCGCCGCCGAAAAATTTGAACTGCTGGTTCCGCTGCAGCTTTTTGAACGTGTATGAATATTCCAGACGGGATATTTTTTGCATCGCATATTCGCTCCCATTCGAAACCAGGTAAACCTGATCGGGAAGTTCCTCTCCGCTGATGCGGACCCTGACTTCGAAATCTTCCTGTTGTACGGCAATAAGTTCTTGATTGTCAATAATAAAGCTGAAAGGAAGCGGTTTTTCAAAGACCTCTGCATGTCTTAATAGCCGTCGTCCGGGTTCGGTAATGCTGGAGGGGGAAAGCAGGAGCATTGCCAAAAGAATCAAAACCGGAGGCAATGCCAGCCTCAGGTACTTCTTATTGGCTGAAAGGTCGATGGCCGAGACAAAGGGAACCGGCTTCAATTGTCCGGATTTCTGATTGATGCTTGCAAGAATAAGCGCACGGCCGACCTCGTCATTTTCAGCCATCTTATTGAGCTGCAAGGTGTTTAAAAGTGTGTCCTTAACTTCACTGAAATGACGGCCAATAATTACTGCTGCCATACCGTGTGAAATTCTTTTTCCGATTTTATTGAGTTTCAGCAATGGGATGGCTATGTACCGGCCAAGAATGAAGAGTGCGGCTGCTACATAGGAATAGAACAGAGCGGTGCGTACGGCAGGGGAAAACCAGGCAACGGATTCGAGCAGTGCAAGAATGAGAAAGAAAGCCCCCAGAAGAGCAATGCTGTAAAGGATGCCCCTGATGAGAAGGTTTGTATAGTATTTTCTGATGAAAGCATCAAGCTTGTCGATCAGAATGGAATAATTGTCATTCATGGTTCTTCAGGTTCAGGCTTCTTCAAATGGATAAACGCAGGATTTTATCCCTTGTTTTCCCTTTCTGCAAAAGTAGTGATAAGAATCGTTGATTATCAGTCGCCACGGCCTCCGGCACCGGACTGATTATTTGGCGTCGTACACCTCGATTCCGCTCCAGTCATCCGGAATGCCCTTCTGGATGTTGTTCCGGCAACGGTTAACGTAAAACGCTGCAACCGAATCGTGGTGGTTTAATTTGACAATCTCACTGAATACCTCCATTGCTTCGCTGAATTTCCGGCTTTTATAAAGATCGATTCCCTTGCCGAAAAGACCTTTTGTTTCTATTTTCAGCAGTTTTACCTCCTCCGGATCCCCATCCAGTACTTCAAAAACATAAACAGCTTCTTTTTTACCCTTCACCCGTGCCACATCCAGAAAACGGAAGTTGTATTTTGCCGGATTTTCAAGCTTTATCAGTGTGTCTTCGCTGATAATTATAGAAGTATGGTAAATTTTTGTCAGACCTTCGAGCCTGGATGCCAGGTTTACCGCATCCGAAATCACCGTTCCGTCCATGCGTCCTTCCCCGCCAACCACGCCAAGCATCAGGTTTCCGGTGTGAATGCCTATTCCCGAATCGATAACCGGTTTCCCCTGGTCGGTGCGGTCGAGGTTGAAACGGTGCAGGGTTTCCCGCATCTGAATGGCTGCATCGATGGCATCATCCACTTTATCGTGAAACAGAGCCATAATGGAATCCCCGATGAATTTGTCGATAAACCCGTTGTTCTGCCGTATTACCGGCTCCATGTATCCCAGGTAGTGATTGATAAAGTCGAAATTCTCCTTCGGGGTCATCTCTTCCGAAAGCTCGGTAAATCCGCGTATATCCGAAAAGAGTACCGACATCTCCTTCTGCACCTGATCGCCCAGCTGGATATCTTCAAAATCCTGCTTCCCAAGGAATTCCAGAAACTGATTCGGCACAAAACGCGAGTAGGCCTCGTTCATGCGGGAAATCCTGAAAATGTACTCCCGCAAACGCTCCGTCATCTGATTGTAGCCTTCCGACATCACCCCTATCTCATCGTTGGTACGAACAATGGTGTAGTTGTCGAGCATACCTTCCCCCGTCTTTTGCATGCTGCTTACCAGCTCATTCACCGGTCGTACGATATCGGCGGTCGACCAGTTTACAAAAAACAATATGTAGATGAACGATACCAGTATTCCGCTGAAGATTCCGCCAAACATGAGGGCATTGTCCAGCGCGCTAATGTAATACAGACTGCTGAAGTTTTCGTTGTTTTTCAGGTCAAAATCAGGCCCCATCATATCCACCAGGCGCCCGAGCATAATTCGCATCTCGGAGGCGCTTACCTCCCCCATCTCTTTTATCGGTGTAAGACTGAGAATCAGATACAGCAGTACAATGGTAAGCGGCAGCAGGGTAGTCATTGCGCTGGCGATGTACAGGCGGTTCCGGATGCGCCCAGTGTTTTTTCCAAAAATCCTTTTCTGAAGCTCTTCACGGGTGTATATGTGCTCTATGTATTTGATGTGTACCCGGTGCTTTTGCCAGAAATAAATGAAAAGAACCGTCAGTAACGAAGCAACCAGCGAGATGAAAAGATAGCTGCTGAACATACGGCGGCTGATGTCGTCGTTCAGCATATCGGGTGTCTGCAACTGGTATATCATGATACCGTGAACGATACTGAAAGCCAGCAGCACAATGCCCGAGTTGATGAGAGGGGTGTAAAGCAGAAACTGCCGGCAGTAACGGTATAATTTTGGCGAGATTTTCCTCCCTTTCCGTTTTCGGTTGAAGTATCGCTTGAACGGGATATTAATGGCAAATCCTGCCAGGGTACTAAACAGAATTACAACGTTGAACAGATAGGAAATGGAATCGGAAAACGCAGTTGAAGTATTTTTCCGCGAGGTATTGCCGAATTGTATGGTAAGCCCTCCGTCCTTTTTTTTCGTACCGGTTTCGGAAACCGAATCTGTTGCGATTTCCCTGAGACTTTCCTCCGGCAGGATGTCCTGATCCTGAATGCGCATCCGATGCAAACCGAACGCCCCGGTTTCAGCCGGTATGGTCTTCTCAGGAAGTTGTATCATGCTCAGCGTATCCGGATCCTGCATATTCCGGAAAACACCCTTTTCCGTCAGCTGGGGGAAGCTTTTTAACAGAAGAAACAGCAGGATTGGAAATACCAGCAAAAGGTACAAAAGCATGGGAAACAAAAAGATCCTGCCAATACGGTATTTCGGAACCCTTGATTTTGCCATTTATTTAAATTCTATCGCCCGGCCGGGCTTCAGGTGTTAAAGATTTAACGTCACGGACTATACAAAGTTACATCAATTGGTTCAGTAATATGTTAATATTTTCAAAACAAAACCGTATAATCTTCATACCCTGAAGGTGAATGAAATATGCAGTTAAACCAAAAGTTCCGATTCCCTATCTTTGCAGCGCATTATAAATTTACGGCATGAAAGAAGTAAGAGTGAGGTTTGCTCCAAGTCCTACCGGTCCCCTGCACATCGGCGGTGTCCGCACGGCATTGTACAACTACCTGTTTGCGAGTGCGGAATTACATACGATGAGGGCGTTGGAGCCGGCGGCCCGCACGCACCATACCGGCAAAGCGAACGCAAGGAGCTTTACCGTCAGTATGCCGATCAGCTGGTAAGTGAAGGTCACGCCTATTACGCGTTCGATCCGCCCGAAGCCCTCGAGGAGATGCGTGAGCGGTTGAAAGCCCGTGGCGTGGCTACCCCACAGTACGATGCATTTACCCGGCTGGAAATGACCAACTCTCTCACCCTGAGTGCAGAAGAGTGTAACTCACGTCTGGCTTCCGGTGAACCATACGTAATCCGGATTCTGATTCCGGAAAATGAAGAGATTCTGGTGAACGACCTTATCCGCGGCGAAGTGAACGTACATTCCTCGCGACTCGACGATAAGGTGCTGTTTAAATCGGACGGCATGCCCACCTATCACCTCGCCAATATCGTCGACGATCATCTGATGGAGATTACACACGTTATCCGGGGAGAAGAGTGGCTTCCCTCCGCTCCGCTGCACGTGCTTCTGTATAAATATCTTGGGTGGGAATCCCCTCAGTTTGCACACCTCCCTCTTCTTCTCAAACCCGACGGAAACGGCAAGCTCAGCAAACGCGACGGCGACCGCCTGGGATTTCCGGTTTTCCCGCTGCGATGGACCGATCCGGTTAGCGGAGAGGTGTCGTCGGGATACCGCGAGTCGGGTTACCTGCCGCAGGCATTCATCAATATGCTTGCCCTGCTGGGATGGAACCCCGGAACCGAACAGGAAGTGTTCAGTATGGATGAACTGGTGGAACTGTTTACCATCGAAAGAGTGGGGAAATCGGGATCCAAATTTGATCCGGAGAAGGCAAAATGGTTTAACCATCATTACCTCTCGGCACTGGATAATGCCAGTGTTGCCGCCCTGCTCGGAAATTTGCTGGATGAAAAAGGCCTCAGCGCATCCCGGGAATACATTCAGGAGGTTGTAGCCCTTACAAAGGAAAGAGCCGTACTGATACCCGATCTGTACGAACAGTCGTGGTTCTTCTTCTCGCCACCGGAAACGTACGACGAAAAGGTGATTCAGAAATTCTGGAAACCCGAAACCCTTGCCCTGCTCCGTAAAATTTCGGAACTCCTGGGGAATACGGCAGATTTTTCAGCCGTAAACCTGGAGGCACAGATAAAGGCATTTATTCACGATAACGGTCTCGGAATGGGCCAGGTGATGAACACCCTGCGCCTGGTGCTTGTAGGCGGAAGCTTCGGCCCGGGAGTAGCTGCCATTATCGCCTTGCTGGGCAGACAGGAAACCCTAAAACGGATTTCCAGAGCCGGGGAGGTCATTAAATGACGGGAGAAAACACCTGAGTATTCACTAACCCTCTATAACTGCCGTGAACGGAGATCCCCTGCTTTACCGGAAACTGGAAGAACTTGGTATTTCATACGAATACCATGAGCATCCTCCTGCTCCCACCATCGAAATTGCGGTGCAGTACTGGAAGGATATTGCCGGAACCACCCACTGCAAGAATCTTTTTTTCAGGAATCACAAGGGAAACCGGCATTACCTTGTGATTTTTGACCACCGCCGCGCCCTGGCAATTCACGATCTGGAAAAGAGGCTGAAACAGGGAAAACTAAGTTTTGCCTCCGGGGAGCGTATGCAACGTTACCTTGGGCTGAACCCCGGCTCGGTTTCACCGTTTGGTCTCATACACGATCCGGCGCATCATGTGTATCTTTTTCTGGATGAAAACCTGAAAAATCTGCCAAAAATCAGTTTTCATCCTAACGACAATACCGCTTCCCTGGTAATACGGTTCAGCGATTTTTTACGGTTTCTGGATCATTGCGGCAACGGGTACGAGTTTATTGAACTCTACCCGGCGGAGGATGCGCTGTAAAGGATTTGGCCCGAAAGCACGGGCTTTTCGCTAAAGTTAATGAACGTAACAGTAACGCATGAAACCCTGGAAAATAGCGCTGTTTATTTTACTGGTAATGGGCGGACTACTGCTGGCCACGCTGTTCAGCCGCCCGGTCAGCCTTCCGGGAATGCGCAGCGAAGACGGACTGACCGGTGGAAAAATACGGATTAAATATCCTACGCTCCGTACTTTTTTGGGATCCGGTGCACCTGTAGTAAATACCCGGGTGGATTCGGTAATAACCCTTGCCGGGAAACCCGACGGCGAACCACGAACTTCTCTTCCCGATTTTACTGCTATCGATACAGCAGGGCTCGAACGGATTGTATATCCATCCGGAGATCACGAATTTCCGTTGCGGCTGCGCACCCTGTTCGAAGGTGAGTCGTGCAGAATCCTTCATTACGGCGATTCCCAGCTCGAAGGCGACCGGATCTCGGGTTACCTCCGGCACCGCCTGCAATCCGTTTTTGGAGGAAGCGGCCCGGGATTTATCCCTGTAAAGCAGGCATACGAGCAGATTTCCGCACACGTTACCGTCAGCGATAACTGGGAACGGCTGGCCGCTTTTGATCCGACACAGGAGCCGGTAAGCGATAAAAATTACGGCGTGTATGCATCATTCTCGAGGTTTACTAAGAATGCACCCCATTGGTCCGATTCCGCCCAGAGGGGTAGTCCGGTTAAACAATCCGCATATATCAGGATTATGCCTTCCTTCAGCTCCTACCCTGCACTGCGGAGATTTAATACAATCGGACTTCACTACGGAAACGCGAATTTTCCAGTTAAAGCCGTGGTTCGCTTGGGCGACTCCATTGTGAATGAAACGGCCCTTATTGCCGATGGGGCGTATCATTGCCTGGAAATTCGTACGGACGGCACCCCCGGGGAGCTTACGTTTGTTTTGGAGGGCAGGTCAAGCCCCGATTTCTATGGCCTTACCCTCGACGGCGGAAAGGGTATCAGTCTGGATAACATTGCCATGCGCGGTGCTTCCGGTACCGTTTTCAGCAGGCTTAATCCTTCTGGGTTTAAAGCCATGGCCGTGCGCCTGAACCCGCAGGTACTCATCTTTCAGTATGGAGGGAATACCGTTCCCTACATGAACGATTCCGTTGCCATCGATGATTATACGCGCTACCTTGCAGGAAACATACGATGGGTAAACAGGATGATTCCGGATGCCATGGTTCTTTTTATCGGCCCGGGCGATATGAGTACCATGGTAAACGGGAATATGGTAACCTATCCCCTCCTGCCCTATCTGGATGCCAGGCTCAGGGAGACATGCAATCGCAACGGATGGGCCTACTGGAGCATGTTCAGGGCCATGGGAGGACTAAATGCCATGCCTGCATGGGTTGATCAGGGGCTGGCATCCACCGATTACACCCATTTCTCACCCAAAGGATCCCGAACAATTGCCGAACTCTTTTTTACTTCACTTTATCTTGATCTGATGCGATGAGAAAGACATTAATCTTATTTCTTTTCTTTACTGCAGGTATTAACGCCAGTGCTCAGCACTACATTCTCGACAGTATCCTGCTGGTACACGGTCAGATTATACATAAAGAGCATAACACTTTTGCATACGCGGATTCATCGGACAGCTTCCGGACCTTCTTCGGCAAACTCGACAGCCTGTATGAAGGTCACAGGAAAAACATACAGATCTTTCACATAGGCGGATCGCACATTCAGGCCGACTTTTATTCAAATAAAGTAAGGGAATACCTCCGTAATATTACCCCGTATACGCATTCTTCACGCGGGCTAATCTTTCCTTACCGCCTTGCCGGGACGAACAATCCCTTAAATTACAACATCACCGGCAACAGTGCCTTGTGGAAAGGGTATCGCTCATCGCTCAGCCGGGATACGGCAAGCTGGGGTTTGTGCGGAATCGCGGCAACCCTGCTCGGGAAGGAGGATACCATACGCATCAAAGCCAACCGGAATGTGCAGGTAAAATCGCCCTATACCTTCAACAAAATCCGGCTTTTTGCGGTTTCCGATTCCCCGGGATACAGCATTACTCCCGCCGATACGTCTATGGTGTTTGCCGGAATTTCGTTTAATACCGCAGAAGGATACTGCGAGATATCCTTTCCCGATACCGTTAAGGAAGCAGGACTGGTAATCCGTAAAAACGACACCTCGGCACATGCCCGTTTCAGCATCACCGGACTGGAACTGCTGAACGATTTCCCGGGAGTCATCTACCATTCGGTTGGTGTTAACGGGGCCAGTTTTAAAAGCTATAACCGGTGTAACCTGTTTTACGAACAGCTTAAGATGTATAAGCCCGATCTGTTCATCGTTTCCATCGGCACCAACGACGCCGGAGAAAAGGATTTTGATCCGGAGAAATACGGGAATTACTACGATTCCCTGATCCGGACAATAAAATCGGCAAATCCCGAATGTGCCATACTGCTTACAGTCCCCAACGATTCCTATTACCGTAAAAAACATCCGAACCGGAATACAGGCCTGCAACAAACCGTCATCCATGAACTTGCCAGGAAACACGGGCAGGCGGTCTGGGACTTCTATGCCATTATGGGTGGTCTGGGATCATCGCAGCAATGGTACAACCGGAAACTGATGGTACACGACCGGGTACATTTTACCACAGCAGGTTACAGTGTGAAGGGTGACCTTCTGATCACCGCACTGATTGCACAGTGGGAAAAAACGACGGGCCGTGAACCGGGATCGTTGCTTAATCGCATCAAAGACATCCATGAATAGACTGAAAGAAATATTTGCCTTTTCCGATGAGTTTCCCCTCATCTTTACCCAGGCCGACTACTGGATTTTCTTCACGGTTTTATATCTTATTTTTTCGTTTCTGTACAAACGCATCAGACTGCGGAATACATACCTGCTGCTGGCTTCTCTGTTCTTTTATTACAAAACCAGCGGACTGTTCGTGGGACTGCTTGTCTTTACCACCATCGGCAACTTTTTACTGGGTGCCGGGATATACAAAGCGCGGGCGAAAACCATTAAACATATCCTGCTTTCCCTGAGCGTTGCACTTAATCTATTTATTCTCAGTTATTTCAAATACTCCTATTTTCTTGTCGACTCCCTCAATTATCTTTTCGGAACAAGTTATCATGTATCGCACTGGCTGGCAGAATGGGGTAACAGCTTCAGCAATGCCGGATATTTTACGGTAGATAAGATCATACTTCCGATCGGGATCTCGTTTTACCTTTTTCAAACCATAACCTACTGTGTCGATATCTACAGGGGCAAGCTCAAACCCCTGAACTCAGTGGCCGACTTCGGCCTGTTTGTAACGTTCTTTCCTCAGCTGGTTGCAGGTCCCATCGTCAGGGCCGGCGAATTTATCCCTCAGATTAGCAAACCAACCGTTATTTCTTCTGCCGACTTTAATGCGGGAACCTTCTTAATTCTTAAAGGGCTGCTCAAGAAAATGATTTTTGCCGATTATCTGGCGATGCATTTTATGGATAAAGTGTTTGATGCTCCGGCAATGTTTTCGGGCTTTACCAACGTAATGGCCCTTTTCGGATATTCCCTTCAGATTTACGGCGATTTTTCGGGTTATACCGATATTGCTATCGGTCTTGCCCTGCTGATGGGTTTCCGACTGCCGGTTAATTTCAATTCTCCGTACAAGGCGAAGAATACCTCCGACTTCTGGAGGCGGTGGCATATTTCGCTCTCATCCTTTCTTAAGGATTATCTTTATATCCCGCTTGGCGGAAATCGCAATGCAACCCTCGCTACCGTAGTGATTTCGGTTCTGATACTTGCCGGATCCATACTTGCTTTTAAGGATAAAACGATGGGGATTGCAATCTCAGCTGCCGTTATCCTGTTTGTTTCACTGGCCCTGGTTTTTCAGGGACTGCGAAAGCACTTCGTGATGAATATCAACATCATGCTTACCATGCTGATCGGCGGATTGTGGCACGGAGCGTCCTGGAAATTTGTGATCTGGGGCGGACTGAACGGACTGGGGATCCTTACCTACAAGTACTGGAGGCGCATCAGTCCGTGGGAAAAGTCGGAACACAGGGCGGCTGTGGTGTGGAAAATCATGCTGACCTTCACCTTCATCACCTTTACACGCTTGTACTTCAGAGGCGAAAGCATGGAACACATTGCCGCCTGGTACCGACAGGTTGCTGGCAATATGGACTGGAGTAACGCGCTGCAGGTGCTTTACCAGTACCGGATCGTTTTTGTCATTATGTTGCTCGGATACATTACCCACTGGCTGCCTGTAAGAACAAAGGATAGAATAGAAAACTTCTGGGCAAAGAGTCCGCTTGTACTGAAAGGCATTATTGCAGTAATCACCGGAATTGTATGTTATCAGGCATATTCTGCAAGCTTTCAGCCGTTTATCTATTTTCAGTTTTAGAATACGGATTTACAGGCAATCCGGCCTGATGGAAACTGTTATACTTTTATTCGGACAACCTCTCCGTTTCATTCAGCGCATATACGGCAAAGGTGGCCAGCCAGTGTTCCCCCTCATAGTTCCCGTCGCTGATGGTTCCAATGGAATGACGGATGTGCAGAAGTGCCGCCCGCTTAAATGCATCCCGGCTTTCGGGCTCCAGTTTTGAAGCTATCCTGGCATAGGCCCAGGCCCGGGAAAAATTGAGTCCGTCGAGATGTACCAGTTTACCGTCGGAACGGTCGACTACCCTTGCCGGTTCATTAAGAAATACCGGGCATCCGTTCGGTCCGGAAGGCAAAAACTGATTCATCCACGTCCTGAACTCTTCCTCCGGAAGCACCCTTGACATCAGTTCTGCTTCGGTAAAACACGGTGAGAGAAAGTCAAATCCCGAGGGTTCCCACGATATGGGGCAGTTTTTATCGTTCATGTAAAAATCCCTTGCCCGGGCTGCGATCGTTGATTCAAGGGCTTTATTTTGCGTTGCACGGGCATAATCCAGGGCGAATGCCATACCGAATGCGGTATTGGAGTGCTCCCCTGCCCTTACGGGATAGACAAGTTTTGGCAGAAAATCGAGATAATTACCGACAATGAGCTCTGTAAGCGGCTGTAGGGCCGTTTCCCATTCCCTTGCCTGTGGATGATCCCAGGTGTGAAGCTCTTCCGCCAGTTTCAGCAGCCAGGCCCATCCGTAAGGCCGTTCAAACGTTCGGTTGTTGGAGTCAAGAAAAAACCGGACCTCCACCGTGATGTTTTCCGGTCTGAGGTTCTTCGAAAGGGCGTCTTTTATTTGCGCAGCATCCGGAGAATCCGGAAACCGTTTCAGCAGTTTCACCAGCATCCAGTGTCCGTGTACTGCCGAGTGCCAGTCAAAACAACCGTAAAACGCCGGCCGGTATTCCCTTACCGGCTTCACATCCCTGTCGCTACCCAGCACTTCCCCGGGTTTGTTCGGATATTCCTGATGAATGCATTTCAGGGCCATGCCCGCAAAACGTTCCGCTTTATCCTCGGTTAGCAGACCCTGGGAATTGACAAACAATGTACTGACCGAAAAAAAAAGGATAAAAAGATAACGCATAGCAGAAGAGTTGTTTGTAAGAAGCTGTGTTTTCCTGCAAAGGTAAGGAAGGATATGCAATAGAGAAGTATTTTGCCACACTGCCCATCTCATGACTTAGCTATATTCGGCTATGGAGGGGAAAAGGGGAGGGATATCACCTTCAGAATCCAATAAAAAAAAGCAGCCACTGGAATGTGACTGCTTTTCGACTGTGTTGACCTACCAGGGGTCGAACCTGGACTCTTCTGATCCAGAGTCAGACGTGTTGCCAATTACACCATAGGTCAGTAATAGGGCTGCAAAATTAGTAAATTGTTATTTGTCTGTGCAAATTTTCAGACAAAAAGTTCATCAAAATTTAACTTTTTGCTTTTGCCCATGAATCTTTTAACGCAACGGTGCGGTTGAAAACGGGTTTCGCATCCGTTGTATCGCTGTCGGTGCAGAAGTAACCCAGGCGTTCAAACTGGAATTTATCCAAAGGTTTCGTGATGGCAGCAAAAGGTTCAACATAACCCCTGATCACTTTCAGGGAATCCGGATTCAGGTTTTTCTTGTAGTCTTCCCCTTCCGGCACATCTTCCGGATCTTCCGACATAAACAGACGGTCGTAGAGCCGGATTTCCGCTTCAACGGCGTGCGCGGCGGAAACCCAGTGCAGGGTCCCCTTTACCTTACGGTTGCTTTCGGGCCTTCCGCTCAGGGTTTCGGGATCGTAGGTGCAGTGAATCTCGGTTATTTCCCCGCTTGACGGATCCTTTACCACCGATTCGCATTTGATGATGTAGGCATATTTAAGTCTTACTTCGCGTCCCGGAGCCAGCCGGAAGAATTTTGAAGGCGGATCTTCCATGAAATCTTCGCGTTCGATGTACAGTTCCCTGGTAAAAGGTACTATACGGGTGCCTGCTTCCGGGTTTTCCGGATTGTTTACGGCCGGCATCTCTTCAGTCAGTTCCGCCGGATAGTTGTCGATGATCAGCTTCACGGGATTGAGCACCCCCATCACCCGCTGAGCCTTCCTGTTCAGGTCTTCTCTTACACAGAATTCCAGAAGCCCCACGTCGATCACATTTTCACGCTTGGCAACGCCCACCAGATCGGAGAAATTGCGTATGGATTCCGGTGTATATCCCCTGCGGCGAAGTCCAGAAATGGTCGGCATGCGCGGGTCGTCCCAGCCGCTGACAAAATTGTTTTTAACCAGTTCAAGCAGCTTGCGCTTGCTCATTACCGTGTAGGTCATATTGAGACGGGCAAACTCAATCTGCTGCGGGGCAAAGATCTCCAGTTCGCGAATGCACCAGTCGTAGAGCGGACGGTGAACTTCAAACTCAAGGGTACAGATGCTGTGCGTAATGCCTTCGATGCTGTCGCTCTGCCCGTGGGCAAAGTCGTACATCGGATAGATGCACCACTGGTTTCCGGTGCGGTGATGTTCGGTGTGAATGATGCGGTAGAGGATGGGATCGCGCATGTGCATATTGGGCGAAGCCATATCTATTTTGGCCCGGAGTACCCGGCTGCCGTCGGGAAATTCGCCGGCTTTCATTCTGCGGAAAAGGTCCAGATTTTCTTCCGGTGTGCGGTTGCGGTAGGGACTTTCCTGTCCCGGACGGGTAGGGGTTCCTTTCTGTTCGGCAATCTGTTCTGCCGTCAGGTCGCAAACGTAAGCTTTCCCTTTCAGAATCAGCTTCTCGGCATATTCATACAGCTTAGGGAAATAATCGGAGGCGTAAAATTCGCGTCCTTCCCAGTCGAATCCCAGCCAGTGTACGTCGTAACGGATGGAATCCACGTATTCAACATCTTCCTTTACCGGGTTGGTATCGTCGAAACGGAGGTTGCATTTTCCGTTGTATTTCAATGCTGTGCCAAAATTCAGGCAGATCGACTTGGCATGTCCGATGTGCAGGTATCCGTTGGGCTCCGGTGGGAAACGCGTGTGCACGCGTCCGCCATTCTTGCCGTTGCGGATATCTTCTTCAATCATCGCATGGATAAAGTTTGCCGGGGTCTTGTTTTCACCGGTGTTTTCCGGTACAGTTTTGCTGTCGCTCATGCCTTGGCCGTTTTTATTTTAAGGGTGCAAAGATACGGATTTTGCAAAAGGTGAGGATGACATTATCCCATGCTGAAATTGCTGAAAATCTGAAGTTCGCAGAGGGTTTTTAATTCATTGTAATACTGTGTGATACTTGGGAGTGCTTTGTTTAACTGCTTTTACACAGAGAATCACAGAGAAGTCACAGAGGTTCACGGAGATTTATTTCTCCGTGTTGCTCAGTGAAACCTCGGTGTGCTTTGTTTAACAGCTTTTTACACAGAGAATCACAGAGAAGTCACAGAGGCTCACAGAGGTTTACATTCTTCTCTGTGTATCTCCGTGCAACCTCCGTGTACTCTGTGTAACTGTTTCTTTCACAGAGATTCACAGAGAAGTCACAGAGGCTTAAATTCTGTTTATTTGATAGAACCGGAATCAGACTTTCAGTGGTCTATAGAAAATTCAAATGCTCAACAAGAATTTTAACACCTATTCCGATCAGGATCAGTCCGCCAAGCATCTCCATCCTTTTTCCGAGCCTGCTTCCGGCCTTTTTACCGAAAAGAATGCCCAGCATCGACATAATGAAGGTAACGCTCCCTATCATCAGAACCGGAATAAGTATCGCCAGCCAGAAGGGGGTATCGGGTGTTTCGATCAGGGCAAAACTGATTCCTACTACAAACGCATCAATGCTGGTAGCCAGCGACATGGTCAGCAAAACTACCGGTTTTAAAGGATTGAAACCATTCCTTTCTTCATCCGCTTTCAGGCTTTCTGTTATCATTTTTATACCAAGAAGCGACAAAAGTCCGAACGCAATCCAGTGATCGTAGTCGGCCAGGTAGGTACGGATGCCTGTGCCGGCAGTCCAGCCCAGCAGGGGCATACATGCCTGAAAAAAAGCCAGGCTTAAGGCAATGATTACCGCTTTCGGAAACCGGATGCCGGGCAGCATCAGTCCGCTGCTCACCGAAACGGCAAACGAATCAAACGAGAGGCTTAAGGCCAGAAGAAAAAGCGTAAGAAGTTCCATTATTGCGGCAAAAGTATGGCAATTTAAATTATTTCGGAATTTCCCGGGCGGTTGTTTTGTCCCGTTTTCCTTACTTTTGAGCAATGATCTTTCTGCCTGCCGTATGCAGGACCAGGTATTGCACTTTTGCCTGATTAAATCGGGATTAATTTTATGTCTACAAAGAATTACCGTAGGATGATGCAGCTGATAGATCGGGTTTTTGCCGTGAAGAACGATCCCGATCAGCTGGATGTGGATGAGAAGGTGATGCAGCATCTGCTGCGTCTGCATCCGGCTACCTTCGCCGGGCATTCCGATGAAAACGGACCGGTCGCCTGGGTGCTGGTCATCCCCACCACGCTTGCACTAATGCAGCGGTTTATCCGTTCAGAAATCAACGAAAAACAACTGGTTGACTTCACCCCGGAAGACGAGCCGCTGGAAGCCCTATACCTCTGTTCGGCAACGGTACTTGAGGAATACCGCCGGCAGGGACTAACCCGCCGGCTTGCGCTGGAATCCATTGAAAAAATCAGACAGAAACATCCGCTGAAAGCGCTGTTTGTGTGGCCGTTCAGCGATGAAGGCGATGCAGCAGCGGAGGCCATTGCAGCGGAAGCTAAACTGCCGTTGTATAAACGGGAGAAAAGAGGTTAGAAAAAAACACCTGCAAATCGGTTTTGCAGGTGTTTATTGGAGGTCTCGAGCGGACTGCAAAACACGTTTTTATAGGTTACTTCGTGTTTGTTTATAGGCTGATAAAACACTGATAAATAAGGCAATAAATTTAATAAATTATTCTGGATTAAATTAGGTTTTATAATAAATTGTATGTAAATTTGTATGTAAGATTAATCATAAAAGCAGCGTACATATGAAATACAATGTAATATTTGCACCAGAGAAACGCAAAGATAAGCAAGGCGATTTGATTATAAACAATGTGCCGATATTCGCCGACATTCGATTTGCCGGAACCAGAATGTTTTACTTCACCGGATTTCGTATTGATGCTGATAAATTCGACAATAAAGCGCAAAAGGCAAAAAGAGAAAGCACCGGGAACGAAGGCGGCCGGAAGGTGCGTTACAATGTTATCAATGATAGGTTTGGTTTGATGCGTGCTTCACTGGAATTGTATTTCCAGAGCGTTGAGGTTGCCGACAAAAAGAAAATCAAAGCCTTATTGGACGATGTATGTAAGAAGGCGCAACAACAAGTGCCTGAAGCTGATGAAGCTGAATTTTATGCAATGTTTGAGAAATACCACGATGTTTGTAATTTGTCAAAAGGACGCAAGGTTAAGATCAAAGTAGTAATCAATCACCTTAAGCGATACGAAGCCACCAGAGGCCTGAAAATCACATTTGACAATATTACGGTTGACTTGTTGCGAGATTTTGAATATTATCTGATGAATGAAAGCACATCACCGAAGGCCAAGAGTGATACAGTTGTTTATAAGCCGGTTAGCATTACCACCGCACACAATTTAATTGCATTGTTTCGAGCTTATTGGAATTTTGCACGGAAGGAATTGAAGCGGCAAGGTATTGAATTACACCAACCTTTTGGATCGGAAGGTTACCAGGTGCCGGCTGAAATATACGGCCAACCGGTTTACATCACCGCAGCCGAAAGGGACATTCTGTTTTGTGCAGAGATTGAATCAGAGCGTTTGCAGCGTGTGCGTGATATATTCGTATTTCAATGTTTGATCGGCACACGTGTTGGCGACTTATGCAAATTGACAAAAGAGAATATTCAGAATAACACACTTACATACATACCACGAAAAACAAAGGAAGGAAAGCCGGTGACTGTTTCCGTACCATTGCACAATAAGGCATTGGAGATATTAAGCAGATACGATTTACCTGATGGCAGGTTGTTGCCGTTCATTACTGATCAGCGTTACAATGTGTATTTGAAAGAATTGTTCAGAGAGGTTGGCATAAATAGGATTGTTACCAGGTTGAATCCAAACACAAAAGAGCCTGAACAAGTGCGAATATGTGATATAGTAAGCAGCCACATGGCAAGGCGTGCATTTGTAGGCAATCTTTATGGAAAGGTTGATAATGGTATCATTGGCAGCATGAGCGGACACGTGCCAGGAAGCAAGGCATTTGCACGTTATTACGATGTGAGCAAAGATTTACAACAAGAAGCAATCAGTAAATTATAACCAGATGAAGGCAGAAAAATTATCACCTGAACTGCAGGCCATATTCGATGAACTGCCAGCACTTATCGAATATTGTGAAAGAAACGGCAAAAAGTATGCGGAACACATTATTCAGCAAATTACTGAAAATGCTGATTTGGCACCACACCGAAGGGAACAGATAGTTATAAGTTACCTGGATAAACAGATTGAGCGATACAAAGAACTGATCAATTCTGGTTTGAGATTGAAGGCCACCGATAAAGCAGGTATGCTGCACATGATCGGTTTGCATATGTACGCTGCAAACACATGGAAAATTCCACTGCCAAAAGATTGCAAATTTGAGAGCAGTGAGCCGGATCCGAAAAGACACATTCATACTGCCATTGCACCGCTGTTTAATCACTTTGCAGCAATCCAGGCATGCAAAGAGATGTTAACCAACATCACCGATGGCACCAAGCCGAAAGGCGAAGGAATTGCAGGTATTTTTGACGATAAGCAATTACAAAAAATATTCGATAGACTTTCGAAAAGCGGATATATCGCCGGCAAACAATCTGATTTTGTCAGTAGCTTTCAGCATGGTGCATTGCCTTCAGGTTGGAATAAATTGACCTGGAAACAGAACAACACTGAACTTTCAGTTTTGGTTTACCAGATTACACATCACAAGCCAAAGCCAGGCGAAGTGAACAGAATATTCAATACAAATACGAAATTCAGTAAAATGGCCAGCAAGCGACACGATGTGCAAGGCGGCAAGGTTTACAAGATGCTGCAGGAATTGAGCCTTATTTAGAAATTTGTTACCTTACTGTGTGCGATGCCTGATGTTGACTTTCAGGCATTTGCTGTTTATTGTTACCATTTGTTACCTATTGTTACCGCTATTAAGTAACTGATTTACAGTTGTTTGAGCTGATTGTTGTATGTATATTTGTTGACGAAACAAAACATAAAAACATGGAAAGCGGAATTTTAATTCAGGTAGGACGTGATGAATTAACACGAATGATCGCTGCAGCGGTGAGAGATGCGATGCCTTCGGATATAAAGCAGGCAACACCTCAGCCATTCATAAAAGGTATTCACGAACTGGCGGCCTTCCTGAAGGTATCACCGGCCAGAGCGCAGAAGCTCAAAAACGAAGGTGCGTTTCCTTATTGGCAGGACGGCCGGACATTGTTATTCGATCCTGATAAGGTGCGAGCTGCAATGAGTAATTTAAAGAGGCGGTAAACTTCAGCGATATGGGCACAATAACAGCGGCTGAACTTCAGCCATACTTCGTTCAGAATGGATCGTCTGCACCACCGGCGGCGGCATCACCGGCACCAGTAAAAATCAGTCCACGTACATACGCTTTTGGCTTATGGCAATTTATCATTCATAAAGAATCAGGATTGGCCGTTATTGATGGCATTAATCGTGATGGATTATTGAAACACATAAACAGTGAAGGCTATTTTAAGCGATACAGAAAGGATAATACCTTCCAGTATATAAGAGAGCAGCACAACAAAATTGAAGCGGTTGAGATTTCGCAGATTCGTGATTCAGTTACTTCGTTTGTGAGCCAGACTCAAAATATGAACTTTGAATATTCCGGATTGACTTTTCAGGCCACAGCGGAAAAACAGCGAGAAACATTCCTTCGAAGCAGTCCTTCTTTATTCAATGATTCCATTTTGGGACATTTGCCAAACCACAACAAACCATTGCTGCACGATACAGAAACAACAATGTACTTTCCTTTTCAGAATTGTGTTGTTTTCGTTACTGAAAGTAGTGTTAAAGTGATGCAGTACAATGAATTACCAGATTTGTGCATATGGAATGATCACATCATTAATAAAAGTTTTTCAGTTAATAACACCGCTTCGCAGTATGCAACATTCATTGATAATGTATGCAATAATGAACCAGATCGTGTAAACGCTTTTCGATCGGCAATCGGTTATCTGATGCACAATTACAGCAATCCGACCACTTCCAGAGCCGTTATCGCATACGATCAGCAATTGACTGGCAAAAGTGAACCTTCCGGCGGATCAGGAAAAGGAATTTTCAATCAGGCGATATTGCAGCTTCGGAATGTAGCTTCCATTGATGGTAAAAAAGTGCAGGAGAATAACCGCTTCAGTTATCAGCGAGTAACCGAGCGAACGCAGGTAATCTGTTTTGATGATGTGAAGCCTGATTTTGACTTCCTGACATTGAATAGCAATTTAACTGAAGGCTGGACAATTGAGCATAAGAACAAACCTTCGTTCAGATTCGAGCCGACCGACAATCCAAAAACATACATCACCAGTAACACAATTCTGAAGGCTGAAGGCAGCACCGCCGAACGTAGGCAATTTATAATTGAATTTTCAGATCATTATTCAAAACTCGTTAAACAGAATTTAGAACCAATTATTCATGTTCATGGCTGCACATTCTTTTCATCTGATTGGAGCCTAAACGAATGGAACAGATTTTTTTCGTTCATGCTGAATTGTGCAAAATATTACCTTGAATCCGGACTTCAGTTTTATAAGCTTCGTGCAGTCAGCCAAAATAAATTGATGCAATCGACATCTGATGACTTCGCAGAATGGATAAAAAATCAGTCCTTAAATGAAGGATCAGAAATTAATATTTCAGAAAGGTTTGCCGAGTTTAAGTCAATATATTACGGTGAAGATTCCGAGTTTAAGCAGCGGACATTTACTAACTGGCTGAAAGCGTATGCTTTAGGCTTAAATTGTAAATTGATAATAAATTCAAAAGGATCAAATAACTCAAAACAATCGATCGGAAAATTTGAAAATAGGAATTAAGGAATTAAGGTTCCTATTTAATAGGGTACACCTATTTTAAACGTAGTGTACAGCCGTATATGGTAAATGTAATTCCTTAATTCCTGATAAACAGCATACCAATGAAAGCAAAGATCACACAAGGCGCACAACCGAAGGACTTTCAGTCAGGTGCATTGACTATTCAACAGCGTGCATTTATGGCATATGTGCGGACGTTGCAATTCATGAAGACCAGATTAAAAGGTATTGATGAAGGTGAGGCGGTGCATATCGATCAGAAAGAGATTGAAAAACGTTTCTTTGTATGGCCGCAGAATCCACGTAAACAGGCACTGGACGAACTTATTGCAGCCGGTGAGCTTGTTATAACTAATCAGGTGAATCCGATTTCAGGCAGATCAATGCTGATGTATAAGGCGGTGAATCCTGATAGCTGGCCGATTGAACTTCGTTTGCTGAATAAGAAGGTTACTAATTACTGCACACACACGAAGTTGATGCAGGCGCACCTTTTGCGTGTTTCATTGCCACCTGGTGCACCTTCGACACCTTATTTCGATTTCTTTCTGCAGAATCGCAGTTATGGACTGGATTACTTTTTTACAGTTGATGCCTTCGCCGGACGTGTGCACACACCAGTTACGAACTTTCATCGCAGTTACCGCACTAATTTACTTATTGATGCGATGCCGACCGTAGGCCTGGACGTTACCACGATGCAACCGTTGTTATTAGGCAAAATCCTGAAGGATCGGATCGGCGAAAATGTTTATTCAGCCTGGATTGAATCCGGTGAAGACATTTACATTAAACTTCAGCAGGCTGCAGGACTTGCAACAAGAGATGAAGGCAAAAAACGTTTCTTTGAAATACTTTTTGCGCCGCCAAACAGAAGCCTGGCCGATATGTTCGGTAAAGCCGACTGGATAACATGGATCAATGAGTACAAGCGCACGCATGAACCAGGTAATCCACATAGCAAGGCGAAGCAATATTCAAATTTGGCCTGGTTACTGCAATCCACCGAAGTAAAAACGATGCGTAAAGTATGGCAGGCATTGAACGAAGCTGATATACCTTTCTTATCGGTGCATGATGAAATAATTGTGAAGGAGTTGAAACGGCACCAAGCTGAAAGCCTGTTCAGAAACATACTGGACAATGAATTTTCATATTACAAACTGAACGTAAAAGAGACGATTTCAGGCACTCAAACACCACCGCAGGCAATTATACCACCGCAGGCGGATCGTGCGCCACAGGCCGCCACAGAGGCTGAAATATGGCAGGTTATTGAACAGCAATTTAACACAAGATTGAATCCTGATGTATGGTTGAATCCTGGCAAAACATCTGATGAAATTTATTACGATTTACAGGTATTGACAGACGATTGCCGGATTAATTACGGTTTGGATATTACACCTGATCAGTATTACCATGCTTTTAAGTGGAAAGAATCCACAGTAAACAACACCAAAGGAACAGCGACATGAGAGGAAAGCCGTTTACTTCGACTGATGACCGGATAAATAAGACCGGCCGGCCAAAAGGCAAACCGAACCGCACCACTGATGAACTTCGTGCAATGGTGCAGAATTTCATTGATGCCAATATTGAAACATTGCAAGCGGATTTTGACCAGTTGGAAGCTAAGGATAGGTTGACATTTATTGATCGCTTGCTTAAGCATGTATTGCCGGCACCACTTCAGGAATTGGAACGGTTGACCGATGAACAGTTGGACGAATTAATTGAACGACTTAAAACAAAGAACCAATGATTACACGAAACAGAAAGTCCAAGTCAGAAAAGATAAACACTGCACGTCGGTTGTTATCCGGTGAGTGTGTGCGTGATGTAAAAGTGTTTATGGCCATTGAAAGAAACGGCGTGATGACTTGCGATGATCCAGATTGGCCGGATAACGTGCAGCCTGATGATGTTGTGTTTGAAATAGTAATCCACAAAACCACGACCGATGATCAGGAAAGCTGATTTTATTACATTCAACGTGTATTGCCCAGCACGTTGCAAAGATGCCGGAAGCGTTCACCACCTTTCGGCATTATTTGTTTAAATTGTACAAATAAGGTTGAAAATCACCGCCACAATTCGAGACAAAAAAACCACACAAAACAGCACGTAAATCGGCAAAATTGTATGTAGGATTGTATGTAAAACAAAATAACCGCCTGTAAAACGTTAATTTACAAACGGTTATCTTCAGTATTTGAGGTCTCGAGCGGATTCGAACCGCTGTAGAAGGTTTTGCAGACCTCTGCCTAGCCACTCGGCCACGAGACCCTTTGGGGATGCAAATATACAAAAATTCCAAAAAAACGAATATAAAAGATTTCCTGCAATAATTACAGTAAATCAATCAGTTGGAGTAACTGACCCTTTTTCTGCCTTTTCACCGAAATCGGGCAGGCATACGGGGCAGAGGCAGTTATCGTATTCAAGCTTTAACTTTTTAAGGTTTTCAGGGCTTATACTGTAATCGAAACACCAGCATTCCGGGGCATGCAGGCACTCAAAACTCCTGCCGCAACGCGGACAGATTTTCAGCGTTGGCTTATTATCACTCATAGATGTCATCGCTGCTCAGGGTAACGCATACCCTGTCCATTTTACCGCCCAGTGGAGGATTCAGTTTGGAAATTTTTACCTCGGCATCGGTCACATCCGGAAAACGGGTATGAACCGCTTTCAGGATACGGTGGGCTACGTGCTCCAGCAAATGGGATTTTTTCTCCATTTCCTGTTTAACCGTTTCATAAACAGAAAGGTAATTCACCGTATCGTGAAGGCTGTCGCTGCGCTCTGCCTGTTTTGTATCCACTTGAATAAACAAATCGACCATAAAGCGGGTACCAATAACCTGCTCTTCTTTAAAATGGCCATGGTAGGAGAAAAACTCCATACCCTCTATAGAAATCATGCCCATGATGCGTGCGTTTTTAACAAAGATAGGCAAAAACTGCTCAGGGTATTTTCAGCAGGTAAACTTGCTATTCTTTGACAAAATAACGGAACGGATTATAGCTGATGCCGGTATCGAATACATCCACCTGCTCGCGTTTTTTTAGAAATCCGACGATGCGGTAGGTGAGGGGGGTAAACACGATTTCAACTCCCGATTTGAAAATGTAATTGGAAATTATTATCGAGATCAGCAGACTGTCGGGCATGGTACCATAAAAAGCGATCAGGCAGAAAATGGCGGTGTCGATGCCTTCACCCAGCAGGGTGGATCCTATGGTCCGAACCCACAGGTATTTCCCTTTTGTCCTGATTTTCAGTTTCGACATCAGGTAAGCGTTAGAAAAGGCGCCGGCAAAGTAAGCAACAAGACTGGCCAGTACAATGCGCGGAACAAAGCCCAGCAGAGATTCATAGGCCTGCTGATTGGGCCAGTCGGAGGCCGGAGGCAGTTCCTGCACTATCCAAAGCACCAGCGACATCAGCAAAGCAGCTCCGAAACCGGTCCAGATTACTTTTCTTGAGCGCTGATAACCGTAAACTTCCGTAAGGATATCCCCGAAAATATAGCTGAGCGGGAAGAGAATGGTTCCGCCGTCGAACGTAAACAGCCAAAGGGAAGTGATTTTTGTTGAGGCAAGGTTGGAGATCAGCAGAATGGCCACAAAAAGAGCCATGATTACATCAAAATACCTGAAATGAACCTTGCCGGATTGTACTGCGTCTGTCATTTGATATTGTATTGGTCAGGATATCCGGCTGCAAAAGTACAACAATCCCCCTGAAAAGAGATTCCTTCCCGGAAAGGCAATCAAACCCGGCAGGGGAGGAGCGGGACTTTACAAACCCATATACCAGGAAGCAATGGAAAAATAGATCACAACTCCGGAAATATCTGCAATGGATGTGATCAGCGGAGCACTGGCTGTGGCAGGGTCAAGCTTCAGCCTGGTGAAGATAAAGGGGGTGATTATCCCGATAAGGCTGCCGGTCATCACCGCCAGCACCATGGTAATTGCCACCACCGCAATGTACTGCGGAGCGCGCACACTGGCGATCAGGCTTACACCGGCCGCCATGGTAATACCCAGCAGGAAGGAGACCAGGAATTCCCTGCCCAGCAGCCTGAACCAGTCTTTTGTTTCCACATCCCCTATCGCCAGGGATCGGATCATAAGCGTAGCTGACTGTGCCCCTGCATTTCCTCCGCTCCCAATCAATAGTGGCAGGAAAAAAATCAGCGATACGGCCGATTGAATCACGCCTTCGAAAGTAGCCAGAGCCGCTCCCGAAAATACATTCATAAAAACCAGGACGATCAGCCAAAGAATTCGTTTCTGATAAAGAAAAAAGATTTTGGCTTTCAGCGGATTGACAATGGCCGCCTGGAATGAACCGAATTTGTGAAAGTCTTCGGTAGTTTCCTCTTCCACAACGTCCATCACGTCGTCGACCGTAACAATGCCCAGCAGCAATCCGTCCGAATCGAGCACCGGCAATGCGATGCGGTCGTGGTCCTGAAATACGCGAATGGCCACTTCCTGATCGTCGAACGCATTAAGCGATACGAAATGCTCGTCCATAAGGTCCCGGATGTGCTGCCCGGGATCGGCCAGAATGATTTCCCGGATGCGGATATCGTCGATCAGTTTCCAGTTCTCATCCACAACGTAAATCAGATTGAGGGTTTCCGAATCCCTGCCGTACATGCGGATGTGCTTCAGCGCCTGTTCAACGGTATATTCAGGCCTTACAGCCACGAATTCCGGCGTCATGAGCCTTCCGATGCTGTGCTCTGGATATCCCAGCAGACGGGTGGCAATGATGCGCTCTTCCGGCGACAACAGCTGTATCAGCCGCTGTGTAATGTTGCCCGGAAGCTCCTCGAAAAACGCCGTACGATCGTCGGGATCCAGGTCGTTGAGCAAGCCTGCAACCCGGTTAACATTTTTGGCAAGCCCTTCTATAATTTGCTCCTGCGTGTCGTGCTCCAGGTACTGGAAGGTGTTTTTCGCCTGTTCCCTTGGCAGCAGACGGAACAGGATGACGTCGTCCTGCTCGGGCAACTCATCTATTATTTCAGCGATCAGCACCGGATCCATGTCCTCAAGCTCATGCCTGAGCGTGCTCCAGTCTTTATCCCTGATCAGATCTTCGAAAAAGGTAATTTCGGTTTCACCCATTGATTGTTCTCCTTACGGGTATTAACTGCAAGGAGATACGGAACCCCCATGCAGGTTAGTGTTTAATCAGGCCACACGAATAGGGGTCGTCTTTCATGGTCGGGAATTGTATTGTGGATGCAAAGATAGATTTTTTCGCGCGAAACGGCGTTTCATCCGGGCGGTTTTGTTGTAATTTATTACGCATTTTTCTGCCCCGGTTTACGATTCCACTAATTTTTGAAATGCAATGAGCTGTATTACGGGCGATTATTTCTTTGTATTGCGACAAGCAACGAATTATAAGGGTCGGATTAAACCGTAGTTTTGCAAAAAACAAACCTATGAACAGATTAAACGGTATTTTGCTGGTACATGCTGTGCTGCTTTCGGTTTGCCTGCAGGCCCAGCAGCATTCGGATCCGGAACGTGCGCTGGTGCTCAGCGGCGATACAACCGCAATGATGCGTGTTTTAACTACTTCTCATGCCGGGGATGCAGCAATCTTAAATGCAGAATGCCGGGATCTGGATCCTTTTGATCCTATGGTGCGTCTGTTGTCGCAACGTATGTTTCTGAGTATGCGCGATTCAGCCAACCCCGGGGTGGGAATAGCCGCCCCCCAGGTGGGCATTAAACGAAATGCCTTCTGGATTCAACGCTTTGATAAACAGGGATTTCCTTTTGAATTTATGATTAATCCGGTCATCCTGAGTTATTCTGCCCTTAAGCGCAGGGGTGGAGAAGGTTGCCTTTCCATTCCCGGTGTCAGGGGAGAAGTGCTGCGCAGTTACGCCATTATGGTTGAATACCGGGATTTTTCAGGAGGATGGCATACCGAATTGCTCGAAGACTTCACGGCCGTAATCTTTCAGCACGAATACGACCACCTGAAAGGGATACTTTTTACCGACCGAATGGATCAACAGCTCAGTTTTCCCGTTTACCCTCTTCCTGAGGGAACAGAACTTTTTCTCGGACCTCCGGGAATGTAATTCTATTTATTGCCCGATGCAATAAAGTAAAGGCAAACCGACAGAAGCAGCAGGTGAGTGACCTGTACTGCCGTTACCCGGGGAACAAATCCGAGGTAAATGGTGTATGCAAACAGCAGGCTCAGCAGAAGTCCCGACACTACGGTAAGTGAGGGTTTGGACGTAAACCCTCCGGCAAACAGCAATACCCCGAAAAGTACGAAGGCCAGGGCAAGGTAAAAGCCTTGCGACTGGTAGTTCAGGGCAAGGATTGTTTGACCGTGCTGAAGCAAAAGCCAGGTGAGCAGTGTAATCCGAAGCAGCCATTTGGAGGCCGGAAGCAGCGATTTTACCGGTTTCATTCCCTTTGGTCCTGAATGTTAATTACAAGTTTCAGTTCGTCGAGCTGTTCCTGTTTGATGGGTGCCGGAGCATCGATCATCACATCGCAGCCGGCATTGTTTTTCGGGAAGGCGATAAAATCGCGTATGCTGTCCGACCCACCGAAAAGAGAACACATGCGGTCGAAGCCAAAGGCAATGCCGCCGTGGGGCGGAGCACCGTATTCAAAGGCGTTCATCAGGAAACCAAACTGAGCCTGGGCATCCTCATCGCTGAAACCCAGGATGGTAAACATTTTCTTCTGCAAATCTTTATTATGAATACGGATGGATCCTCCTCCGATTTCCACCCCGTTGATGACCAGGTCGTAGGCATTGGCGCGCACCTTGCCGGGATCGCTGTCGAGCAGAGGTATGTCTTCCGGTTTCGGAGAGGTAAACGGATGGTGCATGGCATAATAACGCTGCGTTTCATCGTCCCACTCCAGCAGGGGGAAGTCAACCACCCAGAGAGGAGCAAATACTTCCGGATTGCGCAGTCCAAGCAGGTTGCCCATTTCAAGGCGCAGTTCCGATAAGGCCTTGCGGGTTTTAACGGCATCCCCCGCAAGTATCAGCATCAGATCGCCGGGTTTTGCCCCAAAGACCTCCGCCCACTTTTTCAGCTCCTCCTCACTGTAGAACTTATCAACCGACGACTTCAATGTACCGTCTTCGTTGTAACGTACGTAAATTAATCCGCCGGCACCCAGCTGCGGCCGCTTTACAAAATCGGTAAGGGCATCCAGCTGCTTGCGGGTGAAAGAAGCGCATCCGGCGGCATTGATTCCGGCTACGAGCGAGGCATCGTCAAATACTTTAAAATCCTTTCCCTTTACCAGGTCTGTAATCTCCACAAAGGTCATCCCGAAGCGGATGTCGGGCTTGTCGTTGCCGTAGTATTTCATGGCATCGGCAAACGTCATGCGCGGCAGGGCCTCTATATCAACACCTTTCACCGTCTGGAACAGGTATTTGGTAAGTCCTTCGAAGGTGGAGAGGATATCGTCCTGGGTTACGAACGACATCTCACAGTCGATCTGCGTAAATTCGGGCTGACGGTCGGCACGCAGATCCTCATCGCGAAAGCATTTTACAATCTGGAAGTACTTGTCGAATCCGGCAACCATCAGCAGTTGCTTGAAGGTTTGGGGCGACTGCGGGAGGGCATAGAACTGACCTTCGTTCATACGCGAGGGTACAACAAAATCGCGGGCTCCTTCGGGCGTTGATTTTATAAGTACCGGTGTTTCCACTTCAATAAACCCAACGTTGTTCATGTAGTTGCGGGTTTCTATGGCCATGCGGTGCCTCAGCAACAGGTTGTCGCGTACCGGATTCCGGCGAAGGTCGAGGTAGCGGTATTTCATCCGGAGCTCATCCCCCCCGTCGGTATTGTCTTCGATGGTGAAGGGAGGAATTTTCGATGAATTCAGAACCTCAAGCCGGTTAACGATGATTTCAATTTCTCCTGTAGGGATTTTCAGGTTCTTATTGCTTCGTTCGGCAACCGTCCCGGTGACGGAAATAACAAATTCACGTCCGAGCCTGCGGGCCGATTCGCACAGGACGGCATTGGTTTCCATATTGAAAACCAACTGTGTGATGCCGTAACGGTCGCGCAGATCAATGAATGTCATCCCGCCAAGGTCGCGCGAACGCTGTATCCAGCCTGAAAGGGTAACTGTAATTCCGGTATGGTCGAGATTTAATTCTCCGCAGGTATGTGTACGTAACATAGGTTAAAATTTGAAAGTGCGAAATTAATCATTTTATAAAACCGGAAGTTTCTTAAGATTCAAGGCATGCTGCTTACACTTCTAGCGCTTCTAATTAAAAAAATTATTGCGTTTCTGCTGCAGACGAAATAGCCCGGCGGGCGCTTTCCCCCTTTTTTCTAAGGAAACCTGCATTCAAAAAAATATTGATTTCAGGTATTACTTTTCTCAAAAACAGGGATATATGATTATTCAGATTTATAGTTGGTTTAGAGGGGATGCTCTGATCGAACGAATATAGCAGCCATTTGTGTATGAATAATTTGAAGACGGTAATAGCGGGGCTGATCTTGTTGTTTTCAGTTCAGCCGGTGTCCGCCCAGCGCATAGAACTGGTTCCCTATCCCGATGCGGTACCCTATTCGGTAAACGGAATCGGACGCCTGTTTCTTTCCAATACCGGGGCGGAAGTTCTGCTGGAACATTTTATCAGCGAGAATAAACCCGATAAAGTTCTTGAGGTCCATGAGGGTTATTTCCATGGTTACAGATTGTGTTTTACCATGGGCGACGAAAGTCCCGAAGCAGAATCGCAGGACTGGATTCAGATCCTTACCATTGATGCCGATGCTGCTCTCTCTTATTTTGAAGAAAATTCACCGGAAATACTCTCCGCACCATTTACTGCACTCAAAGTTCCGGAATCCGGCCTGAAAAGCGATGAAATCCGGACAATTGCCGGACAATACCGGCATCTGGCCTGCAGGATGTATCGCCGTACCCTCGATTTTACCGGTGAGGAAACGGACGAGATGTCCGCCGTCATCCAGGATTGCCTCCTGAGAATCGATACCTGGGATAGCGGTTTGTATGTAAATGCAGGCCCCGGCGGATTTAGAAAGTCCGGCATCAGCTCAAAATGTCCCGACCCCTACAACGAATGGCTGAATTGCTTTGATACCATCGAAAAACTGGGTTTTGTAACGCTCATCGAGTTAAACGGTCCCGCTCTTACCCCTTTCGGGGAATAGGTATCCGATTTAAATGGCAATTCCCGGGTTTTTCGTTAAATGATGCGCTGGTTTTTCCCATCGGGTTTACTACCAGGTCATTAAAAATCAAATAATTATCAGAAAAAAATAATCCTTACGGGTTAAAGGTTTATCCTTTAAAATGTGACTCGTTGGATCCTTGTAAAATAAACAATTACACAGCGCTCACCGAGGTATCATGGAGTAACACTGAGAAGAATACAACCCACTTTGAATCTGTACGCCTTCTCTGTGCACATCTCTGTGAAACTATTTTATAAATACATTACAAATTACCAGGTACATCTTTAACTCCGGCACATCAAATAACGAATTACCCCAATTCCTTTAATTGTCGGTCTTTTCTTGGTTTTCCCGATTTTTTTTTGTATATTGCCGAAAACCAAAAATATGGCATCATGGCACGGATTATTCTGCTGGTGTCATTGTTTCTTTCCTTATTGACAGCCTGCGATAAGAAAGAGGATGACATTAATCCCGGCAAAGACTACACAGGCACTCTCACCCTTGAATATACCCGAACCTTCCCCTCGTTTCAGAAACTGGCCATAACGGGCGTTAACGTCAGCGGCAGCGGGCAGGTTTCGATTACTCCCGTGAATCCGGTTCCTTTTTACGGAGAATCGGAAAAAATGATCGGCGACGACCGTATCCGTATCCGGGAGGAGGGTGAAATTGTTATTACATCTCCCGAAGGACTCTGGCTTATGGTGGATGGTAAAGAAAACCTCAGGGTCGATCTCGGCTGCACCGTCACGGGTTCTC
>JALHHH010000029.1 GCA_022837485.1 Bacteroidales bacterium | reverse complement strand
GCCGTAAGCAGGAAGAGTCTGGCTGAAGGTGTTACCCATGGTAGTTCCTACCTGTACACCGTTGCGTTTGATCACGAAGAACTGGAAAGCACGGTTGGCACTGAAATCCCAGCTCAGGGAAACCTGTCCGCTGACGGGGTTGGCAAGGGTAGCTACCAGGTTGGTGGGTACATTAAGGGCAACGCCGCCGACGGTCATGGTTACAGGAATAACCACGGTTCCAACGTTGGGGGTTGAGGTAACGGTAATCTCGGCAGTCTTAACGGTACCGGCAGTAAGTCCGGTTGCGTTGAAGGCTACGGGGAGATTGAAGTTGGAATATGCAGGAACGGTACCTGTTGCCTGTCCGAGCGTCAGCCAGGTGTTAGGTCCGGGTGAAGTATAAGCTATACTGGCGTTCCATCCGAGCTGTCCGTCACCGTTGTTGGTGATGTTAAGGGCACCGTCAACCATTTCGTTGGGGTTAACCGATACGCTGTACGGATTGGGAGTAACGGCCATAGCCGGACGAAGCATCGAAATGTTCTGGTAAGTTGTGGTTTCAGGAGCTACAAAAATATTCATTGTTGTAGTGTTGTAACCAGCAATGCTTGCCGTGAGAACGAAGTTACCGGCGGGAATCAGCGGAAGCTGGTAGGCTCCGTTGGCTGCGCTGGTTGTGCTGTAGGTATTAACAGTATTGTCAATACTTACGGTAACGCCACCCATAGGGATGCCAAAACCATTGGTAACAAATCCTTCGAGGGTTCCGATACCAAGTGAGGTCGTAAACGACCAGGTAGCGTTACCAGGAGCCTGACCCGTTCCATTGAAAGGAACAACCTGCCAGTAATACTGGGTAGCATAAGTCAGTGTAGGAAGCGCGTAGCTTAATACGTTGCCAACGTTAACTCCATTGGCAATATTGGTAGGAGGATTATCGGTACCAAAATATACAAGGTACCCTGAAGGTGCGCCACCACCAACACCGGGAGCCCAGTTGAGACTCAGTGAGATGGGCAGACCTGAAGCACCGTTGCCGGGTGAGCTGTATACTGCAGCTACCGGAGCGGGAACGGTATATGAATACGTAAGACCCGACGCAGGGAAAACAGTGTTGGTCAGAGTCATGGTAGCTGAATTGCTTGTACCTGCAGTTGAGGCACTCCAGCTTGTAGTGGTAGTGCGGTTCGCGTAATCGGTATTCACTTCTCCCCTTAGTCCAACCTGAGGATGAATAGGTGATGTGTAAGCCGATCCCGTGATGGGGCCGTAAACAATGTCAATCTGATTAGTGGTTTCGTAGAGCTTTACCTGAAAGTTAAGTACTTCATCGACATAACTTGTTCCGTAACGCTTTACGTTTTTCCACTGAACGGTTGCAACCCTGTTGGGAGCAACACCGGTGGTTTCCACCCGGATTTCAGCTCCGGCAGCCATGCTCTGAAGGTCGCGTCCCATAGGACTTACGGCCAGCGTTGCTGCTGTAGTAGTAGAAATTGGAGCGTACCCCAGCGAAGAGGTACTGGTTGGGTGAAACCAAAGGTAACCGTTGGGACTTACATTCAAAGTGGTGAAATTAACACCATTTGCATTGAATGTAAAGCCAATGGCAACTCCCGGAATAACCGTGTCATCAAACGAACCGCTAGCCAGTACTGTTCCTCCCGTGATCTCGGTATAGGTTCCCGAGGTCTGGGTAAACAGCATGTTGGCTACCTGCGCCTGATTGACTCCTGCTGCGAAAAACAGCAGAAAGAACAGCGTAATTAGCTTTCTCATTTTGTTTGTAGAAAATTTAATTTAACATTAATTGAATTGAAAATACCCTGAAAGACAGGGAATACCTTAAAATGCGATTGCAGTCCTGAAAACCTCCTTTCTGTCATTTTGACGATTAGCATATTATTAATAATCAACATTTTAATTCGAATACATTAATTTCCCATACATATTTCGTGTACGGGAACCGGGTGCGCTTAAGGCCACCTTCAACACTATTGCAGCTCTGGTAAATGAACCAATCCGCTGTAAAGTGCCGGATTTGATGAACAACTTTTTTCTGAAAAAAGGGAGGAAAGCACAAACGAGCTTTTTCGGCAGGCAGATCAACCCAATTATAACAGCTGACAAACAATTCATATTCAAGTTCAACATGTTCTCCAAGCAATTAATAGTCGTTCCGTCAGTTATTCGTCAGGCAACAGTTATCGTATACCCACAACGCCATAACAGCGATGGGACAGCTCATCTCAATTCAGCATCCTTTTCTGTAATCCAGAGGATTATGAATTAAATCCTGCAGAAATCCCTTTCATGTCGTTACCAAAACAGTTGATATTTATAAAAAATTGATAGTTATCAACTGCAAAGGGTTGATATTTAATTTGTTAATTAATTACCATTATTGCTTTCTTCCGGTTGATTAAACTTCATAAACCAAAACTGCAATTCTCGGTGAATATCAACAGTTAAACATCACATACTGCGTTTCCCGGTGACAAAAATAATAATTTCCGGCTACTTACACCTATAAAATGCATTTTTAATATTTTTTAACGCAATAATTTTTACTCGATTGATTTACAAAAACTTGCGCCAGACAAGCATTTAACACCAACTACTAATGCAATATTTTCACATATCATTATAATTGATTACTTCATATATAGATTTTAAATAATGTATTTGTTAAGTTCTAATTATCAGCTCGTTGAGGTATTTAAATCTACCGTGTTACAAATAAATAACAAACATCTCTGCCACACTATCGTTTTTACTTTTGCAGGGATTTCCAATAATTTTCAAATTTATTTGAAGGGTTTACCAGAGTATGAAAGTCTTATTCCGGAAAATCGCTCAAAAACAGTGTTTCTCACATCAAACCCTGCTAACGGGAGATAATCAGCCTGGTAACGTACCTCCTTGCAGTTCCTTCGGTAAGAACGCACTGGTAAACACCCGGCTGAACAGACGAAATATCAACGATTGGCACCGAACCGGACTCGTGTGGGAAACTGGTGCGGGTTAAGACACATACGCCTTTCATGTCATAAAGTTCAAGCATAACGGGAATTGTCGGATCACTTCCCGGCAGTACAAACCGGAAGAAATCCGAAGCCGGATTGGGGTAGATTATTCCTGTGCTGACCACAGCGCTGCCCGGATCGGGAACAGAGATGTCGATTTTGTACAGATCCAGCGAAAGCAGAACATCCTCTGATCCCGGGTGTTCGGGCGAAAGCGTTATCAGTGGAGAAATACTGCTGGAATATCCGGCTTTCTCGCCCAGCAAACGGTAGGAACCGTAGGGAAGCTCCGGAAAGAGGAAGGATCCGTCGGAACCGGTAAGTGCCCAGCCCAATATCTTGTTTACCGAAGGATTCATCAGAAGAACAACATGGTTAACCGCCGGGGTGTACGGAAGATCATCTGCCTGGAGAAAGTTCCCAAACCATGGATTCAGAAATATCTCCGAATCGCGTCCGGGTTCTCCCTGATTTACAAAAACTCCGGAGATGTGACCCGGTCCATCCGGAAGCACGGCATCCACATCCGATAACTCAATATCCACATCGTACACATCGGTTGTCAGAGGCAGGAGATATGCATTTTGCCAGAACGGACCGCGGGCATAATACGAGGGAACCCGGCCGGGATACAGATCCGGACTACTCAGTGCATAGAGGTAGTAATAGCCGGTAGAAAGATCGTCGAAGCTGAATGATCCCAGATCATCCGTAAATGTCGACATTACTGCACGGGTACCCGAATCATCCTTGCCTAACGCAAGCACAACCCCTCCTGGTATCATCGTCTGTCCGTGTCTGACTGTACCACTGATACTGAAAGAGGGACGAACCGTAAGGGTTATATCGTCGCTTACATTCCCGCATTCCGACACAAGGTGAAGCGTAAGAATCACAAATCCGGCATTCTGATCTGCCTGACCCGGAATGTAACGGGTATTGAGCTGCCCGGCATTTTCAAACATTCCGTCACCCGAACTGGTCCAGAAGAGGCTGGTGTAGTTCGTTGCCACAGCCGTTGCAGCATGAAAACCTCCGACCGGACTAACGATGGTATCGTTACCGGCAAATACAACCGGCTGTCCCATTATCTGTACATCAAGCCTGTCGGTCATAACATAAGAAGCGGTAGTAATTTGAAGGTACAGGCTGACAGTCCCGGTTTCGATATCTGCAGACCCGGGCACATATTGGGTAATCAGCAAATTAGGATTGAGAAAAGTCCCGTCGCCTGAGGTTGTCCACTCCAGACTCAGATAACCGGATGCGGTTGCCGAAGCGGTAAAGAACACTTCGTCTTCGCAGATTACAGCACTGCCTCCTGCATAGGGGCCGGGGATGGCAAAAGCGTAGGCACTTTCGTGACCTTCCATCTGGTCGTTCGTATCATCTGCATCAAGATCGTATGCAGTAACGGCAATCACATCTTCAAGAACAAGCCCCTCGAGTATTACCAGGGTATCCATCCCGATATCGATACGATTCAAAAAACCTCCGTCGGGATTCCAGCCGAAATATACTTTGTACCCGGCAAGATCTGCTTCCGTGTTCGAATTCCAGTTAACCAGCACCTGTTGCCCGACCTGCCGTTTGACCACCATCCCGGGTGCAGAGATCGGAGCCTGCGGATCGGGGGCGCCCAGTAGAGGCTGATAAATTACCCTGCCCAGATCGGAATTGTCGAAAACATCATAAATCAGCTGGTTAATAACCGTTGTATCGGTAGTATGCCACCAGTTGGATGTTGCCTGTACATCCTGAAACCAGCGATTTACGAAAACGGCGGTATCGCGGATACCGGAGATGGAGTTAAAGTGAACTCCCGATTGCGGTCCGGACTCGAAGTAGAATGCTTCGGCCAGGTTACCGGCAATGGTATTCTTTTCAAAACTATTGTTTATGGAAAACCGGAAGTCTTTGTGCGTTACTTTGATACCGGCACTGTTACTGCAGATACTGTTTTCTTCGATACGGTTATCGTTGGATCCATCGGTCAGCAATACGCCCCAGTCGGAATTACTGCGGATTGTATTCCCTGTTATGCTGTTTGCCGATGCACGGTTCAGCGAAAGTCCGGTTCCGTTGAGTTCAATCAGGTTTCCGCTTACGGTATCAGCATCCTGTGATAGCTTAAGCCCGATATCGTTGTAGCGGATCAGATTACCGGAAATGCGGTTAAATCCGATATCCCCTGCACCTCCATTGCCAATATGAAGTCCGATGTTGTTGTATGCGACCGTGTTGTTGGAAATGGTGTTGAACTGAATATCGTTCTGTCCGATACTCATAAACAATCCGATGTTTCGGTTATTACTCAGGTTGTTGTTGATAATCCGGTTGTTGCGGCTAACATTATTGGAAGGAAAAAAAATCCCTATGTCGCAGTTGGTAATCTGGCAGCCGTTAATTTCATTGTTCCCGCTGTTGCGGATGTACATTCCATAACTGCAGGCATCAACTACAGAGTTTCTGAGCACCAGTGTTGCTCCCGACTGAAGATAAATGCCGTAATCGCTGTTGCGGATACTGATTTCCGGTGCATGGATGTACGAGGTATCTGAAAGAGCCAGTCCTGTTGTTGTTCTGGATATCTGAACATAATTCAGAAAAGAGCCCCCGGTATATTCACCCCCGGGACCGGTTTCGGTGGTTGCATGCAGGAAGCTGATGCCGTCCCATTTTTTGTCATCATCCCCGGAAGGGTTGTGGGCATCAAGGATAATGGGATTATCGGGCGTTCCCATAGCGACCAGGGTACCTCCTTCAATCCGAAGGGAGGTACGGATCATAAAGTTCATGGTGGTACCTGGCAGAATAGTGAGGGTAACGCCCTGGGGAACAATAAGGGTTTCGATTACCACATAGGGATTCAGGGCAGGCGAAAATACGGCGTCTTCACTGATCAGACCGCCTACATATTCCTGAGACCTGGCTGGGACAGCAACGAACAGCCAGATGAGAAGCGACAGTAAAATATACTTTAGTATCCTGATTATCATTGCCTGATCGTACAATTCCGGATTAACCCTATAACAATCCGGGACGAAAAAAAACTATTTCCCTAACAAAAATACATAATATTCACACTTCCCTGAAACGCTCATCAAATATTCGTGTGTACAGAATACCACAATTAAAGCGCGGGAGCAGCAGCCTAAATTGTGGAAATAATAAAAATGTTTGATTTTCAATTGTATGAAACCATAAGTTACGGTTTCGCTAATGAGAAGAAAACCTCAGATTTTATAAAGAATTCCGCAGGATAGTCCGAAGGCATCAATTCGGGTCTCTATGGGAAAATCTTTGTAAACACTTTGCATCTGTCGCCTGTACATTATCCCTGCCTTCACCGAAATTCTGGGATACACAGGCATCTGTATTCCGGATTCCAGCTGCCAGGAAAACACAATGGGTCGCATTTCGAGCTCTTTTATGTCACCGGCTCCGTCGTTGTCGGTATAAATATATAAGCCTGAAACCTTTGAGCTGATGCCGGCAATAAGACCGCCTCTGAAATACAGCAATCCCTGTCCGACCGGAAAGTTATACTGTGCAAAAAGAGGGATTTCGATATAGTTGCGCCGCACGGATGACCTGTAGTCGTATTGTTTCAGGTCGAGCGGGATGTACGTTGAATCCATAACGTAGAACCAGCTGGTGTCGGCACCTGCAAGGGTGTAATAGGCATCGAGGGTATCTTTACGGAAGTAACCACCGGTGGAAATTTGGATGCTGTACGACAATCGTTCACCAAAACTCGCATAGGAAATTCCTGTCCCGGCGGAAGTCCGGTTGTAGGATGCCATAAGTTCAAGTGCCAGGGATCCTGATATATTTTTATTGGAATACGCTTCTTTGTAATCGTTGAGTTTTTCCCGGTATTCACTTCCGGCTGTGAACCGGGAGATTCCGTTCATCCAGTTGACAGTAAAACCTGCATGAAAGCGAAGCTCGCGGGTAAGTTCCTTTTCGAGTGAGGACAGGTCGCTGAAGATCTGCCCTTTCCCGATGCGTTCATCTGCCGAACGTTTCAGGATAAAGACGGTATCGAATTTCAGAACGGTATCGGTTCGGGTGATGGTGTCGGTGAGGTACGTTGTGGAAGTCAGAAAAACGGTATCGTGCCGGGTAATTACCTGCGGGACAGCGACGGAGATGAGGGGTTTGGCAGATTCCTGAACGGAAGGTCGGGATTCTGCAGGTCCGGCACCAAAGATCACCAACTGGTTTCCGTTGAGGCGGAAGTTCAGATTGAGCGGATTAAAAATAGCTTCCAGTACCTCGCTGAGAGGTTTTCGAACCATGTTGAGTGTAATCCGGTGGGATGTATTCAGCTGATCGGGATTGTAAGAGAAAGTAAGGCCGGTGTTGCGGCTGAGCCGGTCGAGCACGGTTGCGACCGGTTCGTTGGCAGCGGTAATGCTTACCGGTTCATTCATCTTTGAAGATTGCGCCTGAGAAGGTGCTGGTGAAAACAAAAAAAACAGGACCATCAGTGCCGGAATGGCAAGCAGGTAATGCAGGCCGTTGAATACGGAAAAATGTTTCAGGGAAAATCCACCCGGATTAATGAACCATAACTTCAGCACCATGAATACTGAATTCGGTGTTGAAGATGAGAGACAGTGTTTCGAGTACCTGGTTAAGAGATTCATTTTCAAAGCGGGCTGTCAGTCTTTGGTTTAAAAGATCGGGCTTTGCATTTGCAAACCTGATATTGTACTTATTTTCAAGCGCTTTGAAAACTTCGGCCAGCCGGGCTTCCCGGAAGACCAGGATCCCAGTTTTCCAGCTCAGGAAGTTGAGATCGTCGTTTACCCCTTTGGTAATTTGTCCGGACTCAGTGCTGTAGGTTGCCATTTCCCCTGCTTCGAGCAGGTGGCTGGCAGATGCAGCTTTTTCGTCGGTATAACCGGACGGATATACCAGTACCTTTCCGGTATTGACGGTAACTTTAACATACGCCTGTTCCGGATCGGCAGCAACGGTAAAAGAAGTTCCGACAACCTTAATGTCGAGACCGGACGCATGAATGATAAACGGCCGGGTTGCATCAGGTTTTATTTCAAAAAACGCCTCTCCAAAGATAGAAATTTCCCGTGAATGCCGTTGAAAGCGATCGGGATAATTTACTGCTGAGTTTGAATTGAGAACTACAACGGACCCATCGGGCAGTTTATAATCACCGGAAATTTCACCGGCTGTTGCGAAAGTTTTAAGTTCGGGCTGTCTGTTCAGCAGGGGAAACAAAGCCAGTGCAACAAGAAACAGTGCAGCTACCCCGCTGATGGCGGCGTAACGGATGGTACGCATGCGTTGCTGATGGAGTTTTCTGACCGGTGAACGACCCTGGCTGTCGCTGGCGCTGATACGTTGTTCAAGTTTATTCCAGGCTTTGTCGGTATCGTAGTTGACCTTTTTCTGGTCGGTAAGCAGCAATAAGTCCCTGTAGTTTTCATATAGGCGCCGGTTTTCGCGGCTCCGGGAAATCCAATGTTCGGCCATACGCTGCTCTTCAGGGGTAGCTTCCCCCTGTATCATCTTGACGATGAGACGTTTATATTTATTGCGGTTGAAGAGCATGCTGGTTTTAATCCTTCTATTACAGCTGTAAGACAATCGAAACGGCTTTTACCCCTACTGATTATCCGGAATTTTTAATATTTTTTTAAAATTGGGATATTACCATGATGAGCATGGCCCAGGCAGGCAGATAGTCACGCAGTTTATCCCTCATAAATTCAAGCGCTTTCGACATCTGGATTTCAACGGTTTTAGCGCTGATATTCAGCTTAGTGGCAATTTCATGATATTTCAATCCCTCTATACGGCTCATTTCAAAAATTATCCTTCTCCGTTCGGGCATTGTTTTAACAATTGCACCGAATTTTGTTTCCAGGTCGTTATGCAGCAGTGTATCGTGAGCCGAAATCTGATCGTCTTCGCTGGTGTTAAACCCTATATACTCCTGATACTGGCGGGCCATCTTCTGATAGCGGATAAAATTAAGTGCGTGATTGGTTACTGCTTTATACAGGTAAGCAGAAAGAGATGTGCTGATTACCAGCATATCGCGGCGCTCCCACATTTTGAAGAAAACTTCCTGGACAACTTCTTCCGCATCGCCTGCATCAACCAGGAAACGACGGGAATGGGTACAGAGCGGACCATAAAACTCCCGGAAAACAGATTCGAAAACCTGTTTATCCCCGTTTTTTAGGGCAAGAACCGTTAGTTTTTCCGTTTCCTTTGCCATTTGAAATGGTAATAACAGGAACAAAAGTAACAATTAACCCGAACAAAGCATATAGATTATCAAAGAATTATGTTGAAATAATTATATCTCTGTTGCCTCAGGCCCTGTATCGCCGTCTTCCGGCAACTTACCAACTCTAAGCCATGAAAATATTTTAACACACGGAATATATGCAATTCTTTTACCTTTGCCGGGTATGTTTGATGCAACGAGGCTTATGAAACCGATTTTTAAATCACTGACCGGCCTGTTTTTGGTCGTGGCATCCCTGACCCTTCAGGCGCAGGGCGACAGGTATCCCGTACCGGCTCTCACACACCATATGACGCCTGAGGAGGCACAGAACAAACACCTGTTAGGGATAAGTTTTGCTGAAACGGACCCTCCTCCCGGAGCCATTTTCAGCCTCGGCGAGTTTGAACGTTCGAAAGCCGTACTCGTCAGATACCCTTTCGGGATTCCTGTTTCACTAATACGTGAAATGGCCCGGGATGCAGAAGTAATAACGCTGGTAAGCGGTGTTTCACAGGAAAATACGGTGCGCAATCAGTATACGCAGGCCGGAGTTAATCTTGCAAACTGCAGTTTTATCCACGCTCCCACCGAAAGTTACTGGACACGCGACTATGGCCCCTGGTTTATCGCTTTTGGCGATGCACAGGTTGGTATCGTAGATTTTCCTTACAACCGCCCCAGACCCAACGACGACGACATCCCTGTAAAGGTGGCGACAGCCATGGGACTTCCCCTTTTTGGAATGAATGTTATCCACACAGGAGGCAATTATATGACCGACGGTTACGGAACTGCCGCCTCAACCCTGATTGCATATACGGAAAACCCGGGACAGACTCCCACCCAGGTGGATCAGAAAATGCAGGCATACCTCGGGATTAATAATTACCATGTGGTGGAAGATCCCAACAACACTTACATCGACCATATCGACTGCTGGGGCAAGTATCTGGCTCCACATAAGCTTCTTCTGAGGTCGGTACCTCCCTCCCACCCTCAGTACGACGAACTCGAAGCCACTGCCGCCTATTTTGCTTCCATTACCACTCCCTGGGGCGTACCGTATAAGATATACCGCGTTAACACTCCGCAGAACGAACCGTATACCAACTCTTTCATATTGAACGATAAGGTATTTGTACCGATCATGGGTTCGCAGAACGATGCTGCCGCCCTGGAGGTTTACAGGCAGGCAATGCCCGGCTATAAGGTCTTTGGAATTATGGGTCAAACCGGAACTCCCTGGGAGTCAACCGATGCCCTACACTGCCGCACACACGAGATAGCAGATCCGGGAATGCTCAGAATCAGGCATATCCCATTTCTTGCAAATCAAAATCCCGCAGCAACCCTGGGCTTCAGCGCAAACGTAACGGCCTACAGCGGCGCAGACGTAATTTCCGATTCGGTAATTCTGTATTACAGATTCAACCCAAATCCATACTCCCCCTTTGAGTCCATAAAAATGTCTCCAACCATGGGCGGCAACTGGTCGGCATCCCTCGAAACACCGGAATACGGAAGCACCGTTCAGTATTACATTCACGCCGCCGATGCCTCGGGAAGAAGCGAGAATCATCCCTTTATCGGAAAACCGGATCCGCACGAATTCTACATCGGCCAGCAGCTTTTTGCCACCGCTGCCGTTTCCCCGGACCTTATCGCCGTAACGGCAATGAAAGACCTCACAAGCACGGAAACCCTCACCATCGGCAATCAGGGAGCCATAAGCCTGAATTATTTTATCACGGTTAAAACCGGCGTTACCGACACCATCCCACTTTCGTTGCCAAACAGTCCGATGGCTAACGCCTACCAGTACAATACCTTTACCGAAAACGGCTGGACTACGGCTACGGTAAACGAGGAGGGGGTGATGGATGAGGTGTTCATCAGTTATAACTGGACTACCGATAATTACCCCTCGGAGGGCTCACTCTGGGCGGAATCGCCTTCTGGAATGCAGGTTATGATTGCATCCGGACAAAGCAATGGGAACTACACCATGAGCACCCGCGCTTTTGCCGGTGAAGATGCCAGCGGCGTGTGGAAGTTCTGGATAGAAGATACATACGGCGACGGCGGACATCAGGCTAAAAACATAAGTGCAGGACTTGTACGTACGGTACCCTCCGGCAACTGGCTGAGTGCCGGACAGCCTGAAGGAAGTGTGGCTCCGGGAGCGCAGCAGGAAATCGAACTTACGTTTGACGCTACAAACATGGAACCCGGAATCTATCCCGGCACGGTGATAATTCTTTCAAACGACCCCGGCCAGCCCGAACTGGAAGTACCCGTTGAATTTACCGTTACCATCAACACAGGAGTTACATACGGAATTTCAAAAACCGCCGGCCTGCATGTCTACCCGAATCCGGGAACGGGAAATTTCACGCTTATAATCAGCGGAACGGATGGTCAGAAGGCGGATATCTTCATCACCGACCTTACGGGAAGACTTCTTTACCGGACCACCACTGCAGATACTAGTATAAACCTGAATCTGGAACATCTTCCGTCGGGCATTTACCTTCTCAAAGTTATTTCAGGCAATGCTTCCGGGGAGATAAAGCTTATGAAACAGTAAACGGAAGTTGTCCTTATTGCTGTTTACCTTAAAAAATAACAAACGGCTGCACCGGTGAATCCGGGAGCAGCCGTTTGCTTTTAGTACTGAGTGCTGAGCATTACCTGTCAGAACAGAAAGCCCAGATTGATGTACATACCACTTTTCCCGTCGCGTTCATCGCCGGCCAGGCCATAGTCGACCGCAACAATAAAGTTCTGGTTCATGGCAATGCGAAGTCCGGCACCGTACGAAAAATGCAGCCCCTGGTCGATGGTTTTAAAAAGTTCTGTCTTATCGGTTTCCGAAACAAGACTTAGGTCGAGGGGTATGGTTTTGGTAATCATGCCCATATCGGAGAAACCGTTGAGTGAGAAATAAAAATTCTGATTCCATTTACTGAATTTCAGGAATTTATAACGGAGTTCAAAATTTCCGTATCCGAAAGCATCGCCGACAACCCGGTTTCTCAGAATGCCCCTGAGGGATCTGGCACCACCGAGTCCGTCGTTCTTGGTGGATTTTGTGAAGGTGTTGATCATGTATGGCTGCATGTAAAACGGCGCTTCCCCGTCGATTGTGCCCTGCCAGCCGAGACGATAGGCAAACGTAAGCTTCTGCGGAACCACGGGGAGGTATTGCCGGTGGGTGAATGCAAGTTTTGTATAGGCCGCTTCGCTGTTGCCCAAAAAGGTGGGAGCCGTCATCATTACAAGCTCTGTCCAGATTCCGCGGTTGGGATTGGGCTCGTTGTCGCGGGTATCGTATACCAATCCTGCTTTCAGGAAGTTAAGAGCACCTCCATCGGCTTCTTCGGGCGAAATCAGTCCCCAGGCAACGTATTTATCGTACAGTCCGTCCACATCCGGAAGCAGATCTTCCTCATCACGGCCTTTATTCAGCTTTTCGATATCCACAGGAGCTATCTGCGTATTGAAATATCCGTAACCCGCAATCCACCTGAGGGGAAGGTCGCCGATGCGACGCTGAAAATCGATGGTGAACCGCGCCAGCTTACGTTCGTGCCGGTAGAAAACCCTGGAAATATAGTTTTCCGTATCGTCTTTATCGGTAAAGGCGGAGTTATAGACCGACTCATACCCGTTAAATCCGTAGAAATCAAGAGCCTGCTCGGTAAGAAAGCTAAGGTCCGCGGTTACCCGGATGTTGCTGGGCAGCAGATACTTTGAATCAAAAAACAACTGGTTAATTCCGCTTCCCTTGGTAGTGCGCGACCATTCGCCGTAGAGCGACCAGCGGTAATCGGGATATACCGAACCGTCGCCGTACTGGAAAAGATTAGCCAGCAAACCGTATTGAAACCCAATATCCGAATCGAAGGCAACGGCAGGAAGAGCGCCCAGGTTAAGACCTGTTTTTACTTTTTCATCCGATTTTTTTGTGGTATCCTGCTGTGCAAAAGCACCGGCAGTGGTTAGCAGAACGCATGCAACTAAAATGATGGGAATCCTGAAATGCTGTTTCATAAGCTGAGGATAAAGTTTCAACGAAGATAAGAAAGGTTGACGGAAAAGCAAAAATGCGCAAAAACCAATAAAATAAAAATATTAAAATTAAATGTAATAGATAATCAGTTAGTTATAAAGAGTAGCCGGAAGAAAAGTTCAAAAAATTCAGGCATGAAAATCAAAAAAACAGATACAGACAAACTTTCCGATTTTGCAGTACCTTAGCAGTCTGCACGAAAACGGTTTGCCATTGAAAAAATCGATCAGAAACGCTCCGATACAGAAGGGCGATAAGAAAGTGGTAAGAGCCTGGGTAATGTATGACTGGGCCAATTCGGTGTATCAGCTGACCATAGCATCTACAATTTTCCCGATCTATTACAACCAGGTAACACGTGGAAGTACCGGCGATTATACGGTTTCTTTTTTCGGGCTGGAAGTAATCAATACGGTACTTTATTCCTGGTCGATTGCGGCTGCGTACCTTATGGTTGCATTTTTCTCGCCCATGCTTTCGTCGCTGGCCGACTACACCGGTCGACGGAAATCGTTTATGCAGTTTTTTACCTGGCTGGGGGCATTGGGTTGCGGAGCGCTCTTTTTCTTCGACGGGGATGCCGTTGAGCTCGGCATCATAGCCTTTACAATTGGAACCATAGGCTACGGCGGAAGCATTGTTTTTTATAACTCTTTCCTTCCGGTGATTGCAGAACCGGAAGATCAGGACAGGATCAGTGCCCGGGGTTATTCGCTGGGATACCTGGGCGGGGTTGTGCTTTTGCTGTTCAACCTGCTGATGATCATGAAGCCGGACTTATTCGGAATCACCGACTCATCGCTGCCGGCCCGCATTTCATTTCTGACCGTCTTTCTCTGGTGGATAGGATTTTCACAGATTACCTTCCGGCGGCTACCACGTTATACGCACCGGAAACGGCGCAAGGACAGGGAGACCAATATCTTTCTGGAAGGTTACCGGGAGCTGGATAAAGTTTTTCAACAGGTACGTACTTCGCGACAACTCAGCTTTTACCTGATAGGCTTCTTTTTTGTGATGATGGGTTTGCTTACCGTGATGTTTATGGCCGCAACCTATGGTGAAAAAGAAATCGGGCTGAATGAAGCCGTACTGATTCCCACAATTCTCATTATTCAGCTGGTAGGCATGGGGGGAGCATATCTTTTCAGCAGGCTGTCGGCCCGTTTTGGAAATCTTCAGGCATTGCTGATCTCTGTCTTTGCGTGGATCGCCATTTGCATCGGGGCATATTACATCAGCAATTCGGTTGAATTTATGATCGCCGCCTTTTTTATCGGAATCGTAATGGGCGGCTCGCAGGCACTTGCACGATCCACCTACAGCAAGATGCTGCCCGACACTACCGACCATACCAGCTATTTCAGCTTCTACGATGTAATGGAGAAGCTTGCTACCGTCGCCGGAACCTTCAGTTTTGGAATTATTGAAGCTCTTACCGGAAGCATGCGTTATTCGGTTCTTGCTATTGGTGTATTTTTCGTGATAGGAACCATTTTCCTGCTGATGACGCTTTTTGTTCAGCAACGGGGCAAACGCAATGTACCATCCCCGGCCTTATAAACTCCGCGTAAAGGAGGCATGGTTATTGCCGCGGCGTGGAGCGTATTAATCCTGTCACACGAAAAATGCAAATGAAAATAACCCCTTCTACTTTAGTCCGGGTGCTCGACAGCCTTTACGATTCGGCTGTAAGCGGAATCCCCGGTACGGGAAGTGCCGCTGAAATTGCAGCCTCCTACCTGAAACAGGAGGGTACGCTTCGCGACCGCTCAAATCAGCTGATACGATGGCAGAATACCAAAACCGCATCCAGCGGTTTCATTACCGGAATTGGAGGATTCATAACCCTACCCGTTGCCATTCCGGCTAACCTGGTGAGCGTGCTTTACATTCAGGTAAGGATGATTGCAGCCATAGCCATAATGGGTGGGCACAACATTCGCGACGACAGGGTACGGACCCTGGTTTATGCCTGCCTGGCAGGTAATGCTGCAAAAGACATCCTTCAGGAAGCCGGCATAAAGCTCGGCAGCATGCTCACTGCTAAGCTTACAGGAATGATTACCGAGAAAACCATTACAGCCATCAACCAAAAAACCGGAATACTGCTGCTTTCGAAAACCGGCAGCCGCAGCATTATCAATTTAAGCAAAGCCGTTCCCCTGGCCGGAGGTATCGTTGGAGGTGCCTTTGATGCCGCTTTTACCAACATGATCGGTAACGTTGCCCGTGACCTCTTCATTCCGAAACCCCTTGCGGCAAAACGCATTCCGGAAACCGGGAAATAAAAGTCAGAGGCTAAAGCTGTGTAATGCAAGCTATTGCGCTGAATATCCCGAACGAAATCCGCAGTTCCAACATTTAATGATTTTTCCATACAAACAGTTACACATTTTCCTGCATTGGTTCGTGATTCCTCCATGATTGCGCTATGACAAGTCCGAAAAAAAAGAACGTTGATTCGGACTTGATTCGGACTTGATTCGGATTTGATTCAATTCTGTTACGAACTAACTATTATGCCGTTTAACCTTCTACATTTGCATGGATTTTCAACTCCCTGTTCTCAAATAATTCACGCAATCATGAAAAAATTAATTCTGCCTTTGCTGGCAGTCGCTCTGCTGACTATTGCCGGGTGCCAGGGCAACAAAAAAGACGCTGTTCAGGACAGCAATCCGTTCTTTACGGAGTACGACACCCCTTTTCAGGTTCCTCCGTTTGACAGGATCGACACCTCGCACTACATTCCTGCTTTTGAGGAAGGCATCCGTCAGCACGATGAAGAAATTGCAGCCATTGTTTCAAATCCCGCAGCCCCGGATTTCGAAAACACCATTCTTGCATTCGATAAATCGGGTAAGTTGCTGGAGCGCGTCGCAATGGTTTTCTATAACCTCAATGGTGCGCACACCAGCGACAAACTTCAGGAAATTGCCAGGAAAATTTCACCTCTGATGGCCAGACATCAGGACGATGTTTCGCTGAACCCCGGGCTTTTTGCCAGGATTAAAGCGGTTTATGAAAACCGGATGAATGCGGGTCTTGACGATCAGCAGATCAGGGTAACCGAAAAGTTTTTCCGCGATTTTGAACGTCAGGGAGCCAACCTTCCGGTAGAAGAGCAGGAAAAACTTCGTACGATCAACGCTGAGCTATCCATGCTTCAGGTAAAATTCGGTGAAAACCAGCTTGCTGAAATAAACAAGAACTTCAAGCTCGTAATTGATAACGAAGACGATCTTGCAGGTCTTCCCGAAGGAGTAATTGCTGCTGCCAAAGAAACAGCTTCCGCTATGGGCGACGAAGGAAAATGGGTATTTACCCTGGCAAAACCAAGTCTGATCCCTTTCCTGCAGTATGCCGACAACCGTCAGCTTCGCGAGAAACTCTACAGGGGTTATTTCATGCGTGGCAACAACAGCAATGCAAACGACAACAAACGGATTGTTGCCGACATTGTAAAGCTCAGGGCTGAAAAGGCCGCACTGCTTGGTTTCGATAATTACGCTGCATACATCATCGACGACAATATGGCCAAAACCACCGGAGCCGTCGACAATTTCCTGGCTGAACTCTTCAGGGCTTCACTTCCGGTAGCGAAAAAGGATCTGTCGGAAATGCAGAAGATAGCCGATTCGGAAGGAGCCGGTATCAAGCTGGAATCGTGGGACTGGTGGTATTATGCTGAAAAACTGCGTAAGCAAAAGTATGACCTTGATGAAAATGAGCTGAAACCTTACCTTAAGCTCGAGAACGTACGCGATGGTATGTTTGCCGTTGCCGGAAAGCTCTACGGCATCACTTTCCATAAACTCACCAATCTGCCCGTTTATCAGAAAGATGTTGAAACCTTTGAAGTGAAGGAAGCCGACGGATCGCACCTTGGCGTTCTTTATATGGACTATTTCCCCCGCCCCGAGAAAAGCGGAGGAGCCTGGTGTACCGGTTTCCGGTCGGCCGGATGGGAAGACGGACAAAAAGTGGATCCCGTGGTTTCCATTGTATGCAATTTTACCCCTCCTGCCGGCGATACGCCATCGCTGCTGACCTGGGAAGAGACCACCACCCTTTTCCACGAATTTGGCCACGGTCTGCACGGACTTTTCACCGATGGAAAATACACCCGTACGGCAGGCAATGTTGCCCGCGACTTTGTTGAACTCCCCTCGCAGATAATGGAAAACTGGGCCGGAGAACCGGAGGTGTTGAAAATGTATGCAAAACATTACCAGACCGGGGAAGCAATACCCGATGCCCTCATTGAGAAACTTACCAACTCGGGTCATTTCAACCAGGGATTCGTCACCGTTGAATACATTGCCGCATCCATACTCGACCTGGAATTCCACAAACTGGAAGCTCCCGTAAAACTTGACGATGTGATCGCATTCGAAAAAACCGCCATGGATAAGATCGGACTTATCCCCGAGATTCTGCCGCGCTACCGCAGCACCTATTTCTCGCATATTTTCGACGGCGGATATGCAGCAGGATATTATGTTTATCTGTGGGCTGCCGTCCTCGACAGCGATGCATTCGATTATTTCAAACAGTCGGGCGATATCTTTAATCCGGAGCTTGCCGCAGCTTTCCGCAAGCACTGCCTGGCTGAAAACGGAAACGATGAAGGCATGGTTCAGTACCGCAAATTCAGGGGACAGGATCCTTCGCCTGAGCCGCTGCTTAAAAAGAGAGGACTTAAATAATTACTGCCTGATAAAAAAAAATGCACCGGCATCCGACCGGTGCATTTTTTTTCTGCAAAATGACAGCCGTCTATTCTTGATCAACTGTGATGCCCGTGCTTGTGATGGTGTTCACGTTTGATTAATCCGACCAGTTCGCTGGCACGATTGAGGGCAAGGTTGATATCGGCACACACATTCTCCTGCCCAACCAGTGCGATCACCTGACCTTTTTCCAGTTCATCGTACACCGATTTTACCGGACCGGAGATCACAACCGTAATGCCGTTGGACTGACTTTTACGGATAAAACTCTTCAGGTTGCTGAGCCCGGTAGCATCGATAAACGGAACCCGGTAGAGCCGGATAATCCGCACGTACGGATGTTCAAGAACCTGGGACTCGGCCTCGTCGAATTTATTGGCTACTCCGAAAAAGAAAGGGCCGCTGACCTCAAAAACTTCCACCTTTTCGGGAATGGAGAGCTTGGGAGCGGTTTCGGGTTCTTCGGCATGCTCATCGTCAACAGCCATATCCAGAACTTTAACACCCGATGAGTCGATGACCCGCTTCAGGAAGAGCAGTACGGCAAGGAGGAGTCCGAACTGAATTGCTACGGTAAGATCGATGATAACGGTGAGCAGGAACGTTGTAAGAAGGACGGCCACTTCGTATGTGGAATTTTTCAGAAGGCCTTTGAACGAACGCCATTCACTCATGTTATAGGCAACAACAACCAGAATACCTGCAAGGCAGCTCATGGGTATAAGTTTCGCGAGGTTACCGAAAAAGAGCAGGATCAGCAGCAGAACCACGGCATGAATCATACCTGCAACCGGGGTTTTGCCTCCGTTGCGGATGTTGGTCATAGTCCGGGCTATGGCGCCGGTTGCCGGAATGCCACCGAAGATGGGTGTTATGATGTTGGCAATACCCTGTCCGATGAGCTCTGTATTTGACCGGTGCCTGCCGCCGGTTGCGCCATCGGCCACCATTGCCGACAGCAGCGATTCAATGGCTCCCAGCATAGCGACGGTAAATGCCGGTGCCAGCAGCATCCGGAAGGTTTCCCAGCTTACCACCGGGATGGAAGGGCTTGGTATGGTTGCCCTGATGGTACCAAAGCGGCTTCCGATGGTTTCAACAGGCATCTCCATAAAATATACCGCAAGGGTTGAAACAATCAGAGCGATCAGAGTTCCCGGAATACGCCGGTTGATGCGCGGCCAGAGAAAAGAAATCAGAACGGTAAATACTCCGATCCCCAGAGCATAATAATTTACAGAGCTGAAATTATTTAAATAGAACTGCCATTTTTCAATAAAGTCGGAAGGCACTGCCTGCGAAACCTGAAGCCCGAAAAAATCGCGTATCTGGGACGAAAATATAACCAGTGCTATGCCCGATGTAAATCCTACCACAATGGGATATGGCATAAACTTAATGATGGTTCCCAGCCGCAGTACGCCCATTCCCACCAGCATAAAACCGGCAAGAATAGTTGCAACGATAAGTCCCTCCACCCCAAATTTCTCAACGATGCCGTACACAATTACGATAAATGCACCGGTAGGACCACCAATCTGTGTCCGGCTTCCGCCCAGAGCCGATATCAGAAATCCCGCAATAACGGCAGTAACAAGTCCGCGCTCGGGAGAAACGCCGGAGGCAATACCAAAAGCGATGGCCAGGGGAAGTGCAACCACCCCGACAATGATTCCGGCAATCAGATCGGATGTAAATGTTTTTAAATTGTACCCCCTGAGGGTGGTAAACAGCTTGGGATAATAAACCGAAGCAATCCCGCCAAGAATTTTGCCTTTCATGATGCTTTGCGAGTTTTCAAAGAAGCGGCAAAATTATAAAAAGCCGGATATTTTAAGCTAATCCGTTTCTTTCGTTTTTCAATCCCGCTTAAATAATTGGGATACAACTTCCGCCGAATCCCGGTTTTTGATTGTGATGTCGAACGATGCACGATATTATCCGTAATAAATATAACCGGAGATGAAGTACCGAAAAAAATTTGTCCTATATTAGCTAATATCTAAACAAGTAGCTGTATACATGCTATTCGGGAGCTTCCGGTGTATAACGGGTATGGGTTCTGCCAAACGGGAAACCAGTGAATTTTGAAGGGCTGGGCCCGTTTTTGTTAAGAAGGAAATAATAAACTACGCAATACCAACTTCTATGGCTTCACAGAAAATGAGCAGCGGAAAATCCGGGTACAGAAGTCAACCGTTACAGAATAAAAATCATGATACAGCAGCGCATGCTCAAGTGCATGGAGACTATGAAAACGGAACGGCACAGTCTGAATACCAAAAGGCGGTAATCCGGTTAAACCGGGCCGGTGTTTGCCTCAACAACTACAGTATGGGCGAAAAAAACAATGTTATGCCCCGTTTTCAGGCAGGAGTGAATATAAAAGAGACGACTCCCCCTGAGTTTTCTGAGGCTCTGATCGAAAAGATAAATACCCTGCTCGACGGCGATGAACCACAGATGCTGGAGTTCAGGACCAACCTGCAGGGGAAGGAGATTGTTGATCTGGAAATTAACATAATAGCCTGCAACAGGGAGCAGGTTGTTGCCATTATAGAAATCCCTGAATCCGGCAAAAACAAAGTCAACGGAAGCATCAGCAATCACTATGCAAGCGCCATTATCAATTCGATGGAAGAGGGGCTTATGCTGATTGACAGAGATGGTATCGTACTTGAGACCAACGATGCAAATGCCAGGAATCACGGAATGCATCCCGCAGAATTCAAAGGCAGGTGCATTTATGATTTTTACCGGAACACCAATCCCATACAGCGAAAGAAGATCCTGAACACCATTTTTGTGAAGGGAAAGATGGTAAAGCGGGATTTCAGGCTTGACGAACAGTGGATGGAATACCTGATGCAAGCCCTCAGAAGCCCCTCCGGCACAATTGAACATGCCGTAATCTGCGCCCGGAATATTACAAGCTCAAAGGGTTTGCTACAAACGCTAGAAGAAAGTCTCAGTGACAACCGTGAGGTCCCTCGATTTGCTGAGAACTTATTCAATTCCATCCCCGACATCATAGGAATACAGGACCGGCATCACTGGGTTATACGTTATAATCAGGCAGGGTACGACTTTCTGGGTATAGAACCCCGGGAAGCGGAAGGCAGGAAGTGCTACGAACTTTATGGCAACAGCAGTGAATGTGAAATATGCGCTACCAGCATAACATACGAAACGTTAAAACCGGCACATGTTGAGAAATACTTCCCCGACCGGGATATCTGGCTCGACATCCGTTCGTATCCCATTTTAGACGATTTTGGCGAAATACAATATGTTATAGAGCATCTGCGCGATATTTCACAGCTGAAGCAAATTGAAATTGCACTAAAACGCAGTGAGGAGCGATTCAGGGAATTGTTTAATTCATCGGCTGCCGGCATTCTTATTGGCTCCGCTGAAGGAATTATCACGGAAGCAAATAACACATTTATCCGAATGACGGGTTACCGGCCCGATCAACTGATAGGGCGCCACATTAGCGAAGGTATATTCACGGCGGAAAGCATAAAAGCCAATCCGTTCCGCTTCGATCTGCTGAACCAGGGCCATACCGTTACCAACGAACGTACGCTCATTGCCGCCAACAACCGGCTGATCGAAATGGAGATGCATACCCATATCCTGCCCGACGGCACATATCAGTCAATTTATCACGATATTAGTGAACGCAAAAAAGCGGAACGCGAAGTAAACAGACAAAACATAGATCTTAAACTGATCAACGACCAGAAAGATAAATTTTTCTCCATTATCGCCCACGATCTGAGGAGTCCGTTTACATCGTTTCTGAGTCTGACCGAGTTGATGGAAGAGGAAATTGATACGATGCCGGTGGAGGAAATCAAAAGCACTGCCGGTGAGCTCAGAAAGTCGGCAGACAACCTGTACCGCCTGCTCGAAAATCTGCTGGAATGGTCGATGATACAACGGAATGCCAAGCCATTCACCCCCGAGGTGTTGCGATTGAGAGATGTGGCAGAGCAGGCAACTGAAGCCCTGATTGAGTCGGCCCAAAACAAGAAAATCAGAGTTTTCAACGAGATACCGGGAAATGTGAAGGTATATGCCGACCGCCCTATGCTGGAAGGAATCCTCCGGAATCTTTTCTCAAATGCAGTGAAGTTTACGCGGGAAAACGGGAATATATTTCTGGAAGCCTCGCCTTGCAGGGAAGGCTTTTTACAGATATCCATCACCGATACCGGTATCGGTATTCCGGAGCCTATGCTGAGAAGTTTGTTCTCTATTTCGGGCCGCAACAACCGAAAGGGAACCTGGGGTGAACCAAGTACGGGCCTGGGATTGCTGCTGTGCAAGGAGTTTGTTGAGAAAAACGGAGGCAAACTAACGGTAAGAAGCATTGCCGGCAAGGGAAGCTGTTTCACATTTACGCTCCCTGAGCCTGAAAATCAGCCTTAAAGCGTATTGACATGTAAGCAAAGGGGAAAAGGGCAGTACAGTATTTAATTTACCAATTTGACCTTAAAACAAACAATGGACGATAAAAAGGGATTATACCCGACCAGCAGCACCGGGTTGCTGGATGCCCTGGATGTTGCCGCCTGCATTACGGGTAGAGACGGCATAATTCTATTTGCCAACCGGGCAATGGCTTTGCTTACCGGAGCAGATGCAGAATCCCTTCGCGGGCGGGAGGCCGTATGGAACACTGCACAATCAGGAATTGTAATAGCCGGTATAAAGGAAAGAGCCAGCAGCCGGGTCTGGTCGGATGTATTACAGAACTGGTATGACCTGGAAATTATTCCGCTTGGCGGACTAGGCAACACCCTGCTGTGGAAAGCCGTTCCTGTTCCTGCTGACCAGCCTGCAGCCGGGAGCGGGAAGCCGGAAGAGCTTCGCGACCTTTACCTTACCCTGTTTAAAACCTCCCCTTCCGGGATCTCACTGCTGGATGAACAGGGACAAATCCTTGATATCAACGAAGCGTATTGTATCACAACGCAATACAGCAGGCAAGAGCTCATCGGCAAAAGTATTTTGCTGATGGTACGGCCTCATAACCACGAGAAGGCCCTGGATAATATCCGGAGGATACTTTCGGGAGAGGTTCTTACGCATGAAGTCACCAGCCTGAGGAAGGACGGATCCGTTTATTATTCTCACCTGACCGAATCCGCCGTTATACTGCCGGGAGGAAAAAAAGGCATACTTTCCGTATCGAACGACATTACCGAGAGGAAACTGGCCGAAATGGCGGTGATAAAAAGCGAAGAGAAATTCAGAAACATAGCCAACTACACCGCCAACTGGGAATCACTGCTGGATACGGAAGGCCGCATGCTGTGGACCAATCCGGCTGCCGAACGCTTTACCGGGTATACACCCGACGAATTAATCTCTGAGCCCGAAGTGGTACTGTCGATCATAGACAAAACCAGCATCAGCGATTCAAAAGCCCTGTTCGGGGAAATTCGCTCGGCTCATTCCGGGAAAGACAAGATTTTCCGGTTTAAGAGAAAAGACGGTACGCTTTTCTGGATTTCACTTTCGTGGAATCACATTCTGGATAAAAATGGCAATACAACCGGAATCCGAACCTCGGGGCAGGATGTCACTCAGCGGATGAAGGCACTGGAAGCTCTGGAACTGAGTGAAAAGCTCCACCGGCAGATGATAGAAAACTCTCCGGTAGGAATGCACTTTTTTGAACTTGACGACAGAGACCGCCTTATTTTCACAGGAGCCAATCCGGCTGCCGATAAGATACTGCATACCGATAATTCGAAATACATCGGAATGGAGTTCATGGAAGCCTTTCCCGGCAGGAACGATTCGGGTACACTTGAGCATTACCGGAAGGCTGCCAGGGAAAACATCAGCTGGGTAAGCGAACAGGTGAATTACAAAGACGATATCATATCGGGCACATACGAAATCAGAGCTTACCAGTCAACACCAGGCAAAATGGTTGCGATGTTTACGGACATCACCAATCGTAAAAAAACCGAACTCGAACTGATTGAAAGCAGGAACCTGTTTGAAGCACTTACCCGGATGGCTCCCGTTGGTATTTTCAGAGCCGATCCCGAAGGAAATACCACCTTTGTTAATCCCAAATGGACTGCCCTGACGGGACTTTCGGCTGAGGAAGCCCTGGAAAACAAATATATGCGTGCAATTCATCCCGACGACCGCCGCGAGCGTGATAAAGAATGGAAGCTGGCGATCGAAAAACAAATACCGGTGAGCTCCGAATACCGGTTTGTGAAGCCCGACGGCACAGTAATCTGGGTACATGGCCAGGCCGTTCCTGAGGTTGTGGAAGGACGGTTTATCGGATTCATTGGAACCATCACCGACATCACGGAACTTATCGACATCCAGCATGAGCTGATCCGGGCAAAGGAAAATGCCGAAGCCAGCAACCGGCTGAAGACGACCTTTATGAAAAACATCTCCCATGAGGTGCGCACCCCGCTCAACGGAATCCTGGGATTTGCCCAGCTTATTGCCTCCGGAGAATATTCGGAAAGCGAAAACATGGAATTCATTGTGCTGCTTGAAAACAGTATCGGCAGACTCACCAAAACCATTGACAACATCATGGATTTGTCGATGCTGATGTCGGGCAATATGGTAAAGAATAACATGGCGTTCAGGGTGAATGATCTGGTTAATGAAGTCTCCCGCCCGTTTATCGCCAGGGCGAAAAAAAAGGAGCTTGAATTTACCCTGGACGAAGTTAACAGCAGTACGGATGACCTGATAATTGCCGATAAGAGAATAATACGAAGAATAATTGAGGAGTGCCTCGACAATGCATTGAAATTTACAGGCAGCGGCCATATACGCTTAACCTGCGGAATATCTGATGCTACGCTGCGTATCTCGGTAAGCGATACCGGAATAGGCATTTCGGAGGAATACCAGCCGCTGATTTTTGAGCCTTTTATGCAGGAGAACGTTTATACCACCCGCTGGCAAAACAGCACCGGTATGGGTCTGGCCATTGTTCAGGGTTCGGTAGGCTTACTCGGCGGCAGCATACACGTATCTTCGAGTCCCGGAAAGGGTACGGTAGTAACCTGTGAGATCCCGGTGAAACGGATCAAGCCAGGAGAAAGTGTTCCTGCAGTGGAGACAGACAGTACCTCCGAAAATCCTCCACTCTTGCTTATTGTAGAAAATGAAGAAATCAACCGTCTGTTTCTGAAAAAACTGCTCTCGAGACATACCGACCGGCTGCTGCTTGCCGGCAGTGGTGCCGAATCGGTTGAAATGGTAAAAAACCATCCGGATATTGATGCCATACTTATGGATATCCGAATGCCGGGAATGGACGGACTGGAAGCCGTAAAGCAGATCCGGCAGATTACGCCGGGCATGAAAATCCTGGCTGTTACGGCTTACGGCAGCACAGGCGACCGGGAAGCATGCCTGGAATCGGGTTGTGACGAATACATCGCCAAGCCTTTTCACAGCAATGAGCTGCTGGCATTGCTCAGAAAAATGACGGGACGATCAATGGTTTAACGATGGTCATCCCGCAAAGGGATCAACGAATCATCAGGCGCGTAACGGCGATCGTATTGCCCTGTACCGCTTTCAGCAGGTACAGGCCGGTAGGATACAGGCTGGTACCAATATCAGTGCTTCCGCCTCCGTTTCGCGACCTCGTGCGGAAGACCATCCGGCCATCGGAGTTGATCATACTGATCTCCACATCCTTGTTCCGTTCAAAATTCGACAGATCCAATCTTACTTCTGTAGAAGCCGGATTGGGATAAACCGCCGCATCCACCTTCTGTTCCGGCTTTCCAAAACCGAATACCTGACTACCAAGATTTTCCCAGTTCCGGGTAATGTCGTCCTGCGTAAGAGGGTAGTCGTACAGTTTGATCATCGCCACGGCACCGGAGGAAGCCTCGCCGGTAACTACAAGGTCGTCGTGGAAGAAATTAAGCACTCCGTCCTCATCCACCAGTGCATTACCTCCGGCATCGTTAAACGAGATTTTCACTTCCGCATCGGTATATATTAAAACATGATCGTCAGACGCAGTGCGTGTTATCACATAATATGTGTACTCTCCCTCTTCCACCGGAGCCTCGTTGCTATATAGAATGTTGTAGAAATTCAGCTGACCGTAATAGACGTATGCCCCCCAGTCGGTTTTGCGGTTTTTCCAGTCAACCACCCGTTTCCAGCTGCTGAGTTCATCAAAAACAAAGTAGATTTCGATGGTGTAACTGGTACCAATGATATTATCTGCATCCGCATTATTAAACTGCAATCCGCTGTTTTCGGCAAACCGGTATACCATTTTAGTATTCTGATTTACCTCATTCAGGGTTTCCACCACAAAACTGCCCTGCTCTCCGAGAACCGTAAGTACAGGGCCCTGTCCGTTTACCTCTTCGAGGGTATTTTCAAAATCGTAGTAAAGCACTCTTTGGGCATTCAGGTTTAAAACCGGTAAAAGCACGAAAAGTGCACCAATCAAAAGGGTAATTCTTTTCATAATGGAATAATTTTTAGTTAAAACTACGGTGAACTTCACTTCCGCCAGTCCCGAACCGGCCATCGGCAAAAAATCTTTACATTATTTTAAACATTTCAGGTATAAACAGAAGAAACGGAAAAAAGTAGCACCTTAACTAATCTTTAACAATTCAATACTATCTCTCTTCCGGCCCGTAGCGTCCATTAAAATATTTCACAGCTTCCGGGCTTCTTAAAAAAATTGTAACCTTTTCACACGTAAGCTGTCAAACGTTTGTGATTAACCCATACCTGCAAGCTGAAAACTCCTGTCTCCCGGTTGGGATGCGGATTCAGACTTGCATATTCCACGATCAAAGATACGGACTATAAAACAATAGTAAATATTACTAACATGAAAAAAATAAGAATTGTTATCGTTTTTCTGGTTGCCGGGATATTGATGCTTCCGGGAGCCTGTGCAGGTGTCCCCTCAGGCAGTCCGGTCGACAGTCTGATAAACCAGCTGATTCGTCACGACAAGTTTATGGGAAGCATTGCCATCCTTGACAAGGGAGAAATAACCTATGCCAGGGCCTGTGGTTATGCCGACATTGAGCGTCAGATTCCTTCAGGAACTGAAACCATCTACCGTATAGGTTCCGTAACAAAGATGTTTACGGCAACTATGGTGTATCAGCTTTTTGGTGAAAAAAAGCTGACGCCGGAGATGAAGCTCTCGGTCTGGTTTCCGCAACTGCCGGATGCGAATGAGATTACGCTTGAGCAGATGCTGCTTCACCGCAGCGGATTGTGGAGCGTAACCAGCGATCCCGGATACCTGGAATGGAACGTTGCTCCGAAAACACAAACCGAAATCCTGGAGATGATACAGCAGCACCCTCCCCTCTTTGCTCCCGGAACCGAATCGCGTTACAGCAACTCAAACTATATACTTCTTGGTTACATACTTGAGGATGCCACGGGAAAAAGCTATCAGGAGAATCTTAAAGAGCGGATTCTGGACAAAGCCGGGCTGGTTCGTACATCATACGGTGGCACAACGGATCCATCCCGGGGTGAGAGTTATTCCTACCGGTATGAAGACGGTGCATGGGCAAAAGAAAACGAGACCCACATGAGCATACCGCACGGAGCGGGGGCCATGGTTTCCACTCCATCTGAACTGGTAAGGTTCATCGAAGCTCTGTTCAGTCACAAACTTATTAGTGAGCCCCTTCTTGCCGGAATGACCACCGTGGAGGGAGACTTTGGAAAGGGAATCTTTCCCATGACGTTTGAAGATATGAAAGGCTTCGGACATACGGGTGGAATCGACGGATTCAGTTCCGTTCTGCTTACATTCCCGGAAAAGGAACTCAGCATTGCCATATGTTCAAACGGATTGAGCTACAGTCAGAACGAAATTCTGAAAGGGGTTCTGAGTCTGTATCTCGGGATGCCGTATGAGATACCCGGTTTTAAGGTTGCCGGGGTTCCGGCTGAGAAACTGAAAAGCTACGAAGGGGTGTATGCTGCCGAAGATTTCCCCCTGAAGCTTACCATACGTTACGACGGGCAGCAGCTGACCGGCCAGGGAACGGGTCAGGCGGCTTTTCCACTGGAAGCCTCAAGCGAACAGGAATTTCGTTTCGACCAGGCCGGCATACGGATCACATTTACCGAACCGGGAAAAATGCAGCTGAAACAGGGCGGACTGGATCTTACGTTTACGCGGGAGGAGCCGGAATAAACACCCGGACTTATCCGGCTTTAAACTTCCTGAAAAAAATCCGGCGGAGAACTCCCGTTGTTTTTACTTATCTTTATCTGCCTTTAATGGCGGACGTCAGCAATGATATCCTGCCGGAATGCATTAATCCCATTCAGAGACAGTAAAAACCAGAAAAATGGCAGAATTCAGTTATCAGAAACCATTCCCGCTGGGGCCGGACACGACGCCCTGGCGTTTACTTACCCGCGATTTTGTAAAAACCGAAGAATACGGAGGCCGTAAGATCCTGAAGGTAGCTCCGGAAGCGCTGGAGTTACTGGCCCGGGAGGCCATTACCGATGTGTCGTTTTATCTTCGCCCGGAGCATCTGCAGAAGCTGGCCGACATTTTAAAGGATCCGGAAGCAACCGACAACGATCGCTTTGTAGCGCATACCATGCTGATGAACCAGGTAGTTGCCGCGGAAGGCGAACTTCCCACCTGCCAGGACACCGGTACGGCAATCGTAATCGGCAAAAAAGGAGAAAACGTTTATACAGGGGTTGACGATGCAAAGCATCTTTCCAAAGGAATCTTCGATACCTATAGAGACAAAAACCTCCGGTATTCGATGGTGGTTCCGCTCAGCATGACGGAAGAGAAAAATACCGGCACCAATCTGCCGGCACAGATCGACATCTACTCGGAATCCGGGGATGCCTATGAGTTTCTGATCATCACAAAGGGAGGCGGATCGGCCAACAAAACGTTTCTTTATCAGCAAACGAAATCCCTGCTGAATGAAGAGAATCTGACAAAATTTGTAAAAGAAAAGATTATGGATCTGGGCACATCTGCCTGCCCCCCCTACCATCTGGCGCTTGTGATCGGAGGTACTTCGGCAGAAGCAACGCTGGCAGCGGTAAAAAAAGCATCCGCCGGTTACTACGATCACCTGCCGACATCGGGCAACGAAGGCGGACAAGCCTTCCGGGACCCGGAATGGGAAGCCAGGGTGCAAAAAATATGTCAGGAGGTAGGCATAGGAGCTCAGTTTGGCGGTAAGTATTTTGTGCACGACGTCAGGGTAATACGCCTTCCCAGGCATGCGGCCTCCTGCCCCGTCGGAATTGGCGTCAGCTGCAGTGCCGACCGAAACATAAAAGCCAAAATCACGCATGAAGGGATATTTTTGGAAGAGCTGGAGAAAAATCCGGCCCGTTTCGTCCCTGAAGCAGCTCCGCATCTTACCCCGCCCGTTGAGATAGATCTGAACAGACCCATGCCGGAAATCCTTGCCGAGCTGTCGAAATACCCCGTAAAAACCAGACTCAGCCTGAACGGAACCCTGATTGTTGCCCGCGATATTGCACATGCACGCATCAAACAGATGCTGGATGAAGGCAAGCCAATGCCCGAATATTTCAAAAATCACCCGGTGTACTACGCCGGTCCGGCTAAAACTCCGAAAGGCATGGCTTCGGGCAGCTTCGGACCAACTACTGCCGGAAGGATGGACGTGTATGTAGACCTGTTCCAGAGCATGGGCGGATCCATGGTAATGCTTGCCAAGGGCAACCGTGGGAAAGCCGTGAAAGATGCCTGTAAAAAACACGGCGGCTTTTATCTCGGCTCCATCGGCGGTCCTGCCGCCATACTTGCCAAAAGCAGCATCCGTTCGGTAGAAGTCGTCGACTTCGAAGACCTTGGGATGGAAGCCGTTCGGAAAATTACCGTCGAAAACTTCCCCGCTTTTATCATCATCGACGATAAAGGCAACGACTTCTTTGAGCAACTCTGAAAATGGGTAGATCCATAAACGTTGAGAAAAGCCGGACGCCATTCCGGCTTTTTGCATTTAATACCGATGCCGGGAGCATGGATGCAGAATTGCAGGGAGCGCAAAGTTCCGGGATACCGGAGTAATGCCTGCCGGCGATAAAAATGTTGATCTTTCCGCACAATTATTACGTCGATTTCCTTGACAAGGCTTTACGTTTGTTGTATTTTTGTACTCTTTTCGTAACATTTGTAAGATGATCGTACAAAAATCCAGTACAAAGGTGGGGGCTCTCCTGGAGTCGGGGAAGGAATTATTCTGGAAATACGGTGTGCGTAAAGTTTCTGTTGAAGAAATATGCAGGCATGCGGGGGTTAGTAAAATGACCTTTTACAGGTATTTCACCGACAAAACGGCTCTGGCAAAAAGCGTATTCGACGCTGAAGTTGAAAAATCCATGGTTCGTTTCACGCAGATCATGGAATCCGACATTCCTTCCGATGAAAAATTAAAGCATATTTTTCTGATGAAATCCGAATCCGTCGAGAACATCAGCCAGGAGTTTATCCGCGATTTCTATTCCGGGAGCGAGCCGGAACTGCAGCAGCACATCAGGGAAAAAACGCAGCAGATCTGGCAGGGGATACTTGAGGATTTCAGGAAAGCCCAGCAAAAGGGCGACTTTCGGAAGGACTTTAAACCCGAGCTTATGTTTTATATTTCCACAAAGATTTCGGAGTTTCTCAACGACCCCTATCTTATTTCGCTTTGCGGAACACAGGCGGAAGTGATCCGGGAAATTACCCGCCTGTTTACTTACGGCATAGGTTCAAATCCATGCAACCAATGAAGGCACGCTATCTGAAAACGGCACTTTCGGGTTTATGGCTGCTGGCTTTTCTGCCGGCATTTTCCATAACGCAGGACTCCCTGCGTTTCAGCGGACAGGCATCGGTATGGGCGCTTTACGGTTTTGATCAGGACATGCCTCTTCGGGGCGGTGCCCGGTACATCCCGCAGCTTAACTTCGGGAAATCTGCCGGCAGGGGCCTGCTGGATGCTGAGTTTTCGATTAACATCAGCGGCAGTGCAGCCCTCAGACCGTTTGACAGTCTCACCACGCGGGGCAGCATCAGGCAGTACCGGTTATGGTTACGGTATTCGCAACCGCAATTTGAACTTCGTATCGGACTTCAGAAGATAAACTTCGGTTCCGCCGGAATGCTGCGGCCGCTGATGTGGTTCGACCAGATCGACCCGCGGGATCCCCTGCAGCTAACCGACGGTGTGTGGGGCTTACTGGGCAGGTATTATTTCCTGAACAATGCCAATCTCTGGGGATGGGTGCTTTATCCATCGAAAGACCCGAAAACATGGGAGTTTGCAGGCAGCAACCGGAAAACGCCCGAACTGGGAGGCCGCGTTCAGATGCCCGTACCCCGAGGGGAGGCCGGGATTACCTTTCACTGGCGTAAAGCCGATACCCGGCTTAACATACTGCAGTTGCCGGAATACGGTGCCGTTCCCGAAAGCCGGACAGGACTGGATGCCAAATGGGACATTGGTCCGGGTTTGTGGTTTGAAGCCACACACACCACCTTCGGTAAAAAAATGGGCATCTTCAGCAATCAGTCCCTGCTCAGCGCCGGCATTGACTATACTTTCGGGCTGGGCAACGGACTTTACGCCATGGCTGAAACACTGGCAGCTTCCATGGGCAATACGATGCTTTCGGGAGAACAGTCGGTAATGTTCACCGGTCTGTCGGTATCCTATCCCATAAGTATCAGTGGCAGCGTAAATGCCATTGTATACCGCGACTGGAAGGGAAAGCAGTTTTATACCTTCGCCAACTACAGGCATCGGCTCCGGCGGTTCGATCTCCACCTTATGGCTTACATAAATCCCGAACAGTATTACCTGCCGGCACAGAGATCGGAGAGCCGGCTTTTTGCCGGGAAAGGAATTCAGATCATGCTCGTTTACAATCATTAACATATTCCATTGGCTATTATGGAAACAACAGGCAACATCATCAGCATCAAAGGACTTTACAAGCGGTTTCCCATGGGGAAGGATGTATTCACGGCCCTTCACGACGTCAACCTGAGTTTCGGCACGGGTGAGTTTGCAGGCCTTATCGGCCCCAGCGGGTCGGGGAAGACCACCCTTCTGAACATCATAGGATCGCTCGATGTGCCCACTCAGGGAGAGGCCATCGTTCTCGGCAGGTCGATAGGAAAACTATCGCCACGAGAGTCGGCGCGGCTGCGCAAGGAAAGCCTGGGATTCATTTTCCAGAGCTACAACCTTCTGGCGGTTCATACCGTTTACGAGAACGTTGAATTTCCGCTGCTTCTGCTGAACCTTACCGCATCGGAGCGGCACAAAATGGTGCTGGATGCGCTGGAGTGGGTCGGATTAAGCCCCAAAATAAAATCAAAACCACCCCAGTTGTCGGGAGGTGAATGCCAGCGGGTGGCCATTGCCCGTGCCATGGTAAAGAAACCCTTACTGGTGCTTGCCGACGAGCCTACAGCAAACCTGGATGCAGCAAATTCGCATCATATTCTTCAGACCATGGAAAAACTGAACCGGGAGCTGAAAACCACCTTTATTTTCGCCACCCACGACGAGAAGGTGATCAGTTATCTGAAGCGAAAAATATACCTGCTCGACGGCAGGGTTGACAACGAAGAGTTAACAGAGGCTATTTAAACCCGGGCGTTATGAAAACAGCAATAAAACTGGCATACCGCAACCTGATCGGCGCCGGACTCCGCACCTGGCTCAACGTGATTGTGCTGTCGTTTTCCTTCGTTATTATCATTTTCATGAAGGGCATCATGACGGGCTGGGACTATCAGGCAAAAACCGACATGACCAACTGGCAGATAGGGGGCGGGCAGTACTGGCACGAGGCTTACGACCCCTACGATCCGTTTACGTTCATCGACAGTCACGCACCGGTACCTGCCGGAATGCTGGAAGAGATTGAGCGGGGAGAAGCGATGGCGCAGCTGATCGTACAGGGAACGCTGTATCCCGCAGGGCGAATGGTACAGGTAACCATACGGGGCATTGATCCGGCGCAGCAGGTTCTTCAGATACCAACGGCCCGGCTGGATACGCTTACCGATGACATTCCGGCACTTATAGGATCGATGATGGCAAAAAACAGCCGGCTGAACGAAGGCGATTACGTGACTTTGCGCTGGCGCGATGCCGCTGGCACCTTTGATGCCACCGACGTAATCGTTACAGGCATCTTCGCCACGAACGTGCCGGCAATGGATGCCGGACAGATATATATCCCCCTGGATACCCTGAGGGCGATGGCTATGCTTCCGGGAGAAGCAAGCATTCTGACCTTCCGCGAAAGCGAACGGCAGCGCCCCGGACTGCCCGGCTGGAAGCTGATGAGCAAGCCCGAACTGACCAGGGAGGTGGATGAGCTCATTAAAACCAAACAAACGGGGCAAACGGTCCTTTATGGCATACTTCTCCTGCTTGCCATGCTTGCTATTTTTGATACCCAGGTACTTTCAATCTTCCGCCGTCAGAAAGAGATAGGCACCTACATCGCGCTGGGGTATACCCGGCAACAGGTGGTAGGACTGTTTACCGTTGAAGGGAGCATGCATGCCGTGCTTGCCGCCCTGGCCGGAGCGGCCTATGGTGTGCCTTTTCTGGCCTGGCAGGCAAAAGTCGGATGGACACTGCCCATGGAAGCCAGCGAATTCGGGATGGCCATGGCACAGACCCTTTATCCTGTTTACAGTGTGGGACTCGTGGCAACAACCGTACTGCTGGTAACCATTACCACGGCAATCGTCAGCTATATTCCTTCACGAAAGATTGCCAAAATGAATCCTACGGACGCATTAAGAGGAAAACTGCAATGATAAAATTTCTGCTGAAAGGACTGTGGCGGGACAAGAGCCGGAGCCGCCTGCCCATCATCATCGTATCGCTGGGCGTTATGCTTACGGTATGGCTGCATGCCTACATCACCGGATTTATGGGCGACACCATCGAGATGAATGCACGCTTCTCGCACGGGCACGTTAAGGTGATGACCAGGGCGTATGCCGAAGATATGAACCAGCTTCCCAACGATCTGGCCATAACCGGAGCCGATTCGCTGCTGGAAACGCTGAAAACTGCCTTCCCCGGTATGGAGTGGGCTCCGAGAATACAATTCGGAGGACTGGTGGATGCCCCCGACGAAGTGGGAGAAACCCGTGCGCAGGGACCTGCACTTGGGCTTGGCATCGATCTGCTTTCGCCCGGCAGTCGGGAAGATGAGCGACTGAACCTCTCCCGCTCCCTGGTGCGCGGACGTATGCCTGACCAGGCAGGTGAAGCTCTGCTAAGCGATGAATTTGCAGTCAAACTCGGGGTAAATCCCGGAGATGACGTTACCCTGATAGGCTCCACCATGAACGGAAGCATGGCCATGTATAACTTCACCGTATCGGGAACCCTGTCGTTCGGGGCATCCATCATGGACAGGGGAACCCTGGTTGCCGACCTTCACGACGTGAGAGCCGCCCTGGACATGCACGATGCAGCCGGAGAAATCCTGGGATTCAGTAAAAGCGGATTTTATGAGGACGACGACAGCCGGGAAATGGCCGGCTCGTTTAACGCCATGCATGAAGGAAGCAGGGATGAATTTGCCCCTCTGATGAAAAGCCTGAGCCAGCAGGGAAACATGGGTCAGTATGTAGACATTACCAATACCTGGTCGCAATACATTTCACTGATCTTTATCTTTGCCATGTCGCTTGTACTCTGGAATGCCGGACTGCTGGGCGGTTTGCGCAGGTACGGCGAAGTGGGGATACGGCTGGCGATGGGTGAAGAAAAAGGACACGTATACCGGAGCATGATCATAGAATCGGTTTTCATCGGTATTGCCGGATCGGTAATCGGAACAATGGCCGGACTTTTTCTGGCATACCTCATACAGAAATACGGGATTAACATCTCGGGAATGATGCAGGGCGCTTCGGTGATGTTTCCCTCATCCATACGGGCAAGGATAACCCCGGTTGATTTTTACATAGGGTTTTTTCCGGGGCTGCTTTCTACCGTACTGGGTACCATGCTTTCCGGAATAGGAATCTACAAACGGCAAACGGCAAGGCTCTTCAAGGAACTTGAAGCCTGACGGAAACCGTTCCAAACAACAATCGAATCCGGCACATTATAAAACGATACAAATGAAAACTACTTTTGTCACCTTAATTGCCCTGTTTGCTTTTATAAGCTTGCATTCTCAGGATGCCGCAGAGATTTTGCGAAGGGTGGATGCCAACCTCTCCTCCGAAAACCGCGTTTTTGAGTCGGAAATGACCATTCACGGAAAACGAAGCAGCCGCACCATAACGTCGAAAAGTTATGCCGAGGGCAACAGCCGTTCGTTTACCGAATACCTGTCGCCAGCCTCTGAAAAGGGAACAAAAATGCTGAAACTGGAAAAGCAGCTTTGGATTTATTCCCCTTCAACCGACCGTACCATTCAGATTTCAGGACATATGCTCAGGCAATCGGTAATGGGGAGCGACCTTTCGTACGAAGACATGATGGACGACCGCAGGCTTACCGAAATCTACCATGCCGTTGTTAAAGGCCAGGCCGGGATGGATGGACGCGGAGTCTGGATTCTGGAACTTACCGCAAAGACTGCCGATGTGGCGTATCAGCGTCAACTGATGTGGGTGGACCGGGAGCGGTATGTTCCGCTGAAGCAGGAACTCTATGCCAAAGGAGGCAAACTGCTGAAAAGCATGGAACTTAAGGATGTGGTTCAGGTTCAGGGGCGGTGGTTTCCCACAACCATGATTTATAAGGACATGCTGAAACAGGGGAAGGGAACGGAATTCCGGATAACGAACATAAAGTTTGACCAGAAAATTCCGGACTACATATTTTCAAAGGCATCGCTGAAGCAATGATGCCGGGCAGCAAAGAAGTATCCATTTTTGCCCGGCGACATCAGACGAACGCGGCACCCCGGAAAAGGATGCCGCGTTTTGACATTTAAAAAACCGAAGCGGAGAACCGCAGGAGCTATTTGATGATGCTCAGGTAGCGGTCGCGGATGGCTTTGAGCTTTTCGAGGGAAAGATCTTCGCGGAAGACCCGGATAAGATCTTTCATTACTTTGTCTTCGTACAACCAGACATAGGCTGCATCGAAATACAGAATTTTTACGTCGTATTTTGCTTCCTTGTCCACTTCCTGAAACTCTTCGAAAGTAAGCGGCCGGGGGATGGTGAAATATGCGTGATGGGGCTGGGATTTATCGAGATACATTCCCTCCCCCAGGGGCTCAAGGTAGAAGAACTTCCGGAGGGTGATGATGCCTTTTTCATCGGTGAAACGACGGATGCGTTTCCGGAATTCAAAACCTTCGGCGGCATACAGTTTCTGAAGTTCGCATATATCGCTGAATTTTTGCAGATTCCGGACGCGGATCATATCGCAGGTGTGTTCAAAAAGCTGAACGGTACCCGGTACGGCATCAAAGACCAGTCCGGATTTCTTTTTGATGTTAAGGGTAGCCCTAACGAGTTTCTCGAGGGGATATTTCCCTTCGAGGATAATGTAAAGATAGAGCGGTTTGGTTGATCCGACAACTTCGTTGTAATAACCCGAAAACGGTGCTACTGCCTCGAGAAGGCAGGCATTGGGCATAAGGCTTTCATCTTCCAGGCAGGCCAGCCTTTCCACTTTCATCAATCCACCGAACCTTTCAATGATTTCTGACTTTTCCATAGCAACAGGAGTTAATATTTTTTGTTAAATATACGATCATTTCCCTGTTTGCACAATATTCCGGATGAAAATCGGGCAAATAAATCGCTCCCGTTTTCCTCCCCGGAGTTAATAAAAGAATTTGAAGGTTCGCCGGTTTGGGATACATATGTCCGATCCGGAAACAATTCCGTGGACCGGTGAGAAAAGATTCCAGCGTAAAGGATTATTCCTTTGCGGGACAGTTAAACATCCACTGCACGCCGTATCTGTCGCGGAGACTGCCGAAGTAATCGCCCCAGAACATCTCGCGGAGCTCTTGTTCTATGGTTCCGCCTTCGGCCAGCGCACGGAACAACTGCCTGGTTTCCTCGCGCGAATCGGGCATTAGGTTTATGTAGATGTTATTCCCCGGCTGCTTGCTGAAACCCATCTCCGGAGGTACATCAGATCCCATAAGCTGCATTCCGCCGGTGATCGGAAGGGTAACGTGCATCACCAGGTTTTTAACTTCTTCGTCCATTGCCGGGGAGTTATCACCGGCCGGAATATCGCCGAAACGGTAGAATCCGGGCTCTACAAATTCGGTTCCGAATGCATCGCGGTAAAACAGAAAAGCCTCTTCCGTTTCGCGGGAGAAATTGAGGTATATGCTTGCACTTGCCATGGTTGAAAAATTTATGAATATCTGTAAAAACAACAAATCGCGACCGGAAAAGACCTTCCGCTCTTTCACAAAAAATTGTTAATTTTTCGATGCCTGCAACGTTCCAAAATCACGGCAGGGGAACAAATTCCGTTTCCCCGGGTACTTCCGGGAACCGCCGTGCAACCCAGTCGGCCTTAGCCTGTGCAATGACCTCACGATCTGAATGAACGAAGTTCCACTCAATGAATCTGGGTTCGGGAAAAGGCATCCCGCCAAGGACGATAATTCTGGAACCTTTCGAAACATAAAAGGCTACGTTTCCCGAATCTTCTGCCACCAGTAATTCACCCGTGCCTGCGGTTTCACCGTTTACTTCCATACTTCCTTCCACCACATAAACGGCAGCTTCTCCGTACAGCTTCCCGCGAAGGTCGGCCATACCTCCCTCTCCGGCGATGATATCGAGAAAGAAAAGGGGACTGTGAACCGGCACCTGAGACTCAAATCCGCACGCCTTGCCGGCAACGAGTCTGTAATGCAGTCCGTTTTCCGTCCATTCCGGGAGACCGTCGGCACCGGTATGAGAGAACGAGGGATCGCACTGTTCCAGCTCAAGAGGAAGTCCTACCCAGAACTGCAAGCCGTGCAGCGGGCTGTCTGACTGCCTCAGATGGGCGGGAGTGCGTTCCGAATGCACGACTCCTTTCCCGGCCGTCATCCAGTTTACCTCTCCCGGTTTTATCTCCATAACCGCGCCGGTGCTGTCGCGGTGCAAAATACTGCCTTCGAAAAGATACGTGAGGGTTGAGAGCCCGATGTGCGGATGCGGGAGCACATCCAGACTTCGCTCAGGAGTCAGAATTGCCGGACCCATGCGATCGAGAAAAACAAAGGGGCCTACCGATCGCTTTTCGCGGAAGGGCAATATTCGGCCAACGTTTACGAGGCCCAGCTTCACCGGCCTTTCGGGAATTCGTTGCAATATCTTCATAAAGCAGTATTTTTTGAAATGCTTGAAAGAGCCAAGGTACATAGAAAAAACCGTTTCCGGAATCCGGCTCACCGGGCAAGTTTCAGGATGCGGAGTGCTCCCCTTACGACCACGATGAAAACGAAAGCCCCGATCAGCAGGTCGGGAATACCCGAACCGGTGATAAATACGAGGGATGCCGCAGCAATAACGCCAATGTTCATGATTACGTCGTTGGCGGTAAAGATCATACTTGCCATCATGTGGGCATCGCGGCTGCGGCTTTTCTGGAGCAGCCAGAGCGAAGCCGCATTTCCCATCAGGGCGAGTACCGACACCAGTATCATCATCTGGTAATCGGGGGGATTGCCTGTAAATATAAAACGCCGTATAACTTCCGTCATTCCGATAATTGCCAGGCTCATCTGAAGGTATCCGCTGAAGCGGGCCACCTTTTTTTTGCGCATTACCGTGCCTCCCACAGCCATAAGGGCAAGTCCGTAAACCAGACTGTCGGCCAGCATATCGAGGCTGTCGGCAACAAGTCCCATCGACCCGGCTATCAGTCCGGCAATTAGTTCGAGCACAAAAAATCCGGCGTTGATGCCCAAAACCATCCACAGGGTTCTGCGTTGCATGGAATCGTGCGTAGACAGACTGTTTCCGGCCTCCCCGGTTCGAACAAGTGTAGTCCCCAAATTTAGGGAATCAAGGTTTTTCAGGATGATATCGCTGCTGCCTTCGTGCACCACGTGCAATTCCCTTGCGGGGATGTCGAATTCAAGACCCCGGATTTCCTGCATTCCACCGATTTTCATACGTATCATCTGCTCCTCCGAGGGGCAGTCCATCTGTGATATCCTGAAGGTGGTACGCTTCATAAATCCATTTTTCCGGTGATGACAAGTGCAAACCTACAGGAATATTCGTTTTCATCCTCCGCATCCATAAAAAATGTACCGGCGGATGCACGTCTTTAGCCGGATGAAAAGGCATCCGGAAACGAAAAAAAATAAGGACCGCAGTAGGCGTACAGAATAAAAGAGAAGAAAGGCGTCCGGGATTTTATTCGCTGAGCTGTCTGCAGGCCAGAGCGGCAAAATGCTCCCAGAGGGCGGAATGGGTTGCGGGAATCTGCACCCATTGTTTCATGGGTCTTCCTTTGCGGGACGGATCGAACAATCGTGCGCCGGGGGTTGAAAGGGCATCGGCATGGGCGCTGCCTTCGAGCTTGAATGCCATTTCTCCTTCGAAGAAGCAGGCAAAGGCTTTGGTTCCCGATTTCAGGCAGGGTTTCCCAAACATCGAGGAAGCTTTTACTCCGGGCATGGTTTCCGCCAGGGCATGAAATAGATCCTCCGGTTTGCTCATTTTTTCTTTATTGTGTAAAATATTAAAACCCTGATTCTGCCAGTTTGTTTCAGCAATTAAGGATTTTCGGGGGTCACGGTTCTGAGCATACCCAGGCCGAACGTCAGCGCAAGCGCATCAAAAACAGGAATGATAAACACCACGGGGATAATATTAACGCCGTGCATCCCCATAGCGATTATTTTGGCTACCAGTGCGGTCATCAGCAGGGGCAGAAAAAGAAGTGTAATGCTTGCCATCAGATACCCCCAGGGCCGGTTTTGAAGCAGCAGCAGACCCGATACAAAACCAAGGGGCAGGAAGATCGCCAGATCGAAGCCCTGCACGATAAGGGTGGTGTAATGAGCCGTTTCAGCAGGTATTATCGTGCCGCTGAGCAGGGGCGGCACCACCACGCTGAGCCATAGAAAAGCCATGGAAGCGGGTATAAATATCAGGAACGAACCGGCCGCTTTCCGGGGTACTTTTGATGAGAAACGCTCCGGCAGTTTCTGCACATCGAATCCGGCAATCACCAGCGCAAAGGCAAAAAAGGACGCCGATAGCAGGAATACGTAAAGCAGGAAAGCCTCGTTGTACATCGCCATGCCCAGATAGAAAAGATAGGTAAGCAGGAAGTAATGAAGCACACCGGCCAGCACAAAATGCCAGCGCAGCGAGTAGCGGCGGGTTTTTATCAGCGACAGGATTAACAGGGGGACGCAGAGAAAAAGAGTAACGTAATCCTGTGCAATCCCCTGAATGGCAACATCGGAACTCATGTGCCGGTATAATCCGTAACCGTAGAGCTCCACATCGTACCCCCTGAAACTGCGGATGGTTTCGGGGCCGGAGCCTCCGTGAGTAAAGATTCCGGCAATGCTTGCAGCAGCAGCTCCCAGTGCGATGAGAATTCCAAGAACCAGAACAATCGTGCGGTTTCTCATATGCTTTGCTCCTTTTTCTCAGACATAATAATTTTTATCCATTTCCATCCCATGTACAATTCAGCCAGACCGATGATAAAATAGAGCGGCTGCAGCACCGATGAAAGCCCGACCGAAGCAATTTGTACCGAAATCCAGATCAGCATGGCTATGCCCAAAAGCATCGCCAGGTAACCGGCAAACCATGCTTTGCGGAACGAGAAAAAAGCCGCAGCCAGGTTGAGGATTCCGTTAACCGTGAAAAGAAAAATTCCCGGGATCAGGAAACTGTGGAACAGAGAACCTTCGAGCAGTGCCGGACTCATGCCCAGTCCGCCTCCATCGGGTTCAACCATCATCGAATAGCCTGCCGGAAGCGCTCCTGCGGCAACGAACAGCTGCAGTATTCCCAGTAAAATGCTAAGACGTTTTTTCATCTGTTATGAATTTGATTTTTACAGCACGGCACAGGAGCAGAAGAGTAAATAAATGAACCCGTATTAAGAAAAAAAGCAATGGGAAAATCGGCGCCGGGTTTCCGGTGCAAAAGTAGAGAGGGGTTGGTAAAAATCAAAAAATCAGTATATGTTCTTTACGCCTATTAATCAAATTCAAGGAATAATGAACCAGTGTGCAAATAAAAAAAGCCCTTCGTGTTTACTGATTACGCATCCCCGGAATTGCTGCCGGAACACCATGACTCGAAAATACACCGGGAGGTTGCAGGGCGGATCAGCATTAGAATAATGCCGGATCTTTTTTAACCGGATGGGGCACCGGACGTGTTCAGCGGTCTCTCCACATGGAAAATACAATGGATAGTCCGAGGATTGCCGAGATGAGGAATCCGATATAACCAAGCAGCGGAATGCCGTAGATAAGCGGTGGCATGCGGGCCGATACAAGGATGGAGGATCCGATGGAAAGAGCAGAGATGATGAGGGCTAAAACCAGTCTGTTTATCCCTTTTCGGAGCGATTCGCGCAATTCGGTGAGTCCGATCAGTTCGTGGGTAATGCGCAGGTCGTTGCTTTCGATACGACGGATCAGATTGTGAATATCGCCCGGCAATTCGGTGAGGCTTTGCGCGAAATTTTCGGCCCGGAACACGTTACGGCGGAACAGCCTTCGGAACGAATACCGTTCTTTCAGGATTCTTTTTGTGTAAGGCTTCAGGATTTCAAACACATGGATGTCCGGATCGAGCAGGCGGCCGGTGCCTTCCAGCTGTACAAGCCCTTTCATCAGCAGATAATAATGCTCGGGCAGGGTGATCGAATTCTCGCTGAAGATCTTCCGCAGTTTTATGATTACGGTTGAGATGTCGATATCGTTCAGACTGGAAGCATCCGCCATGTCGATAAGTCCGTAGATATCCCGCTCGAGACGTGTTTCATTTTTTACGGAATAATCGAGAGCGATGCGTTTAACAACGGAGATAAATTTTTTCGGTTCTTTACGGATAAGGCAAAGGATAAGATTCTCGAGGTTTTCCTTATCGGCAGGCATCAGGGCTGCCATCGTCCCGAAATCGATGAAGGCAATTTCACCGCCGGGAGTAACCAGTATGTTTCCCGGATGCGGATCGGCATGGAAAAACCCGTGATCGAGAATCTGCTTCATGTAAAGGCTGAAACCCTGACGGGCAATGGAGGGCGGGTCGAACCCCTGTGCACGGAGAGCCTGAAGATTGCTCACCTTGATGCCGTCGATAAAATCCATGCACAGTACGTTGTTGTTCGAATACTGCCTGTAGGTTTGGGGAACGACTATTCCCGGCACCCCGGAGAAATTCCGCGCAAAGCGTTCGATGCTTGTTAGTTCTCCCAGCAGCGACAACTCGTTGTGTATGGCTCCTTCGAAGGCCTCCAGCACGTTCAGCAGTTTCAGCGATTTGATCTCTTCGCTGTATGCTTCCAGCAGCATCAGCAGATCTTTCATAATCAGCAGGTCCGATTCAATAACTTCCTGGATGTCGCTGCGTTTTACTTTCAGTACCACATGCCGGCCGTTCATCAGCCGGGCGCGGTACACCTGGGCGATGGAGGCGGCAGCAACGGGAACAGAAACGATGCTGTTGAAATGTGCGGACGGGTCAAGCGACAGCTCTTCCTCCAGCTTTTTCCACACATCCATTTCTTCGGGGGGTACTTCATCCTGCAATTTCCGGAGCTCGGTGATCAGGGGAGCAGGCAGAAGATCCTCGCGATTGCTGAACATCTGACCCAGCTTGATGTAAGCCGGACCCAGTTCTTCCAGTGCCAGACGGATACGCTCGTATACCGTTAGGCTATGAACCTTTGCTCCCGAGGCATCCTTTTTACGCCCTGGAATGAGCTTCTTCAGTCCGCTGCGTTCGAAGACCTCACCAAATCCGTATTTCGAAAGAACGGCCACCATAGCGGCGGTACGTTTCAGCTTTCTTGCTCCGTGTACCATTGTTGCAATTGTTGAAAGTGTAATCTAAAGATACTAACATACCGTACAGGGAGGATGTTGCATTCGAAAGGAAAAAAGTGCTGGATTAAGGATTATAAACGTCTGGAAATCCGGCACAATCCGAATTGTCACTCAAATGGTTTAAACCACCGGCATATGCGGGGAAACAACTTTTGTACACGAATGCTTTTCGGCGTGCATGGTTCCGGATATGGATTAATTCCTTATTTTCGTAAAAAAAACTGCCGGAGGCATATGGCATTGCCTCCGGGCGGAATCCGGACTATCGGTGCTGCAAAAATCCGGACAAGCCCGGATGTACGATCCCGGCTTCTTACTGCTTTAATTTCCGGTACTGCCAACGGGCCGGTTAACAACTGGAAAACCGGTGGTTGCTGTCTTTCTTCAGACACAAGCCGGGTCTTAAAAACGAGATGCGATGAAAAAAGATCTGAATCTGAATATCCAGCCCCTTGGATTTATGTGGGAAGTAAGGGATCCGTTTATTTTTTGTGCACATCACCTGGATTATTATCCAAAAGGAAACCAGCGGATGGAACCCGATGCAACGCTGTATGGCCGCAGCATTGGCAACGATTTCACCCCAAAGGACGGGTGGAGGATGTATCACGGGGAATACATTCCCGGTTTCCCCGCCCATCCGCACAGGGGATTTGAAACCATTACCATCGTGGAAACGGGATTTGTCGATCATTCCGATTCGTGGGGACAGGCCGGCAGGTACGGACAGGGGGATGTACAGTGGATGACTGCCGGATCGGGACTACAGCACAGCGAGATGTTTCCCCTTCTGAACGGCGAAGACGAAAACCCTTTGGAGCTCTTTCAGGTATGGCTTAACCTTCCGGCAAAGGACAAATTCGCGAAGCCCTTCTACAAGATGCTCTGGAACCACGAAATACCCGTATACCAATTTAGTGACGATTCGGGAAAGACCTGCTCTATAAAGCTGGTTGCCGGCAGTTACGATGGCATACGTGCACCCGATCCTGCGCCCGACTCCTGGGCTGCGGATCCGGTCAACGAGGTAGCCATCTGGATTATCCGGCTGGAAGCAGGAGCGCAGTGGAGCGTCCCTCCTGCCCCTGAGGGCACAGGAAGAACTTTTTACTTTTACCGGGGCAGTTCCATCAGACTGGAAGGTCAGGAAATCAAAGCCGGGAATTCGTTTGATATGACAGCGGATACTGAACTTTCCATTGAAAACGGCAGCGATGAAGCTCTGATCGTAATGCTTCAGGGCAAGCCCATTGCCGAACCTGTTGCGCAGTACGGTCCTTTTGTGATGAACAACGCACAGGAGATACGGCAGGCGATGCTCGACTATCAGGCTACCTCCTTCGGCGGATGGCCCTGGCCGAGGCACGACCACGTTCACCCGCGCGAAAAAGGCCGGTTTGCCCGATACCTGGGCAGCGAAACCGATGTTTTTCCTGAACAATAAGATCCTCCGGCGGTTCATTCCTTATCCCCTTGCTGATAGCGGGGAAACAGGTACTTTTGCATGCTGAAATTTAATCGATTATGGGACGATCTCCTGATTTTCCGGGAATTGAACAGGGCAGTCTGGCCGCAGCCGTACGAGCCGACAACCGGCTGCTGCTGATGCTGGAGCATTTCGAAATACTGCTTCCGCTAAGGGAAAAAACGCTGGATGAAGCCTGCCGCGATGCAGGGATAAATCCGGAACTTGTGGCAGCGGTAGCGCGTTTGTACATCGGACGCAGATTAAAAATCGGGACGGGAATTACCTCCGCTGATCTTCCGGCCATCATTCGTTACCTCAAAAGCAACCACAGCTTNNNNGAGCATCTGAATTATGAAAATGAAATTGCTTTCCCGTACATCGGCCGGATCTTTGAGAATACAACAGGAAAATCGCAACCGCTGAATACAGAATATTCGGTGAACGAATACCGCGATCACCACGACGACATAGAACAGAAACTTGACGACCTTATCAGTTTATTGATCAAATACCTTCCCGGACAGAACGATCAGAAGATTCGCAGAGATCTGTTTAACAAACTGAACGAGCTGGATTACGACCTCAGGGTTCATTCCATGATAGAAGACCAGATTCTGATACCTTTGGTTGAATCGCTGGAGAAAAAATCACGTTCCTGACAATGGGCAAAACCATACATATCGCCGTTCTGGAGCCTTCGGTCCTTATTTTTGAGGGGCTGTCGGGCATAGCCGAACGTATGGATCTTCCGATCCGGATGAAGCATATCGGTTCTGTTCAGGAACTTGAAAAGCTGCTGTCGTGCCACAACTACGAGCTGATACTGCTAAACCCTTCCTATATACAACACAATGCCAGGCAGTTTCAGTCGCTGAAAAAAGAGGCTCCGGATACCCGCTGGATAGGAATCGGTTATGCCGTTTTCGACAGCACGACCATGGCATTCTTCGATGAAGTCATCAGCATTACCGATCCGCTGGAGCGGATAGCTTTGGTGATGCGCAAAACACCCGAGCCTTCCGGACCAAAAGACAACGAGAACGGCAGCCTGCTGAGCGAGCGGGAAAAGGAAGTACTTCAGCAACTGGCCGTCGGACTCTCAAATAAAGAAATTGCCGACAAACTGAACATCAGCATCAATACCGTCATCACCCACCGGAAAAACATCACTATAAAAACCGGAATAAAAACCGTTTCGGGACTTACCATTTACGCCGTGGTGAATAAGCTGGCAAGCCTTGACAACATCCGTTAAGGCAGAAACAAACAGCATACTTCCTTACGTTACTCTGTTTTCAACAAAACGAAACGTACTGAAATCCGTCAGATAATAAAGCTCTTACGGGCAGCTATCCTCTTTTATTATGATTCCGGTTCTGAAATTCATCACTTATTATGATTTCAGGAACGTAATGAAAGGCATAGTTTTGCAGCATCGATTACAAAACATTGCCGACGATGAAAAGAGGACTGCTCTTTACGACCGCAGCTTACGTCCTGCTTATACACTTATCTGCCGGTGCATCCGCTCCGGACAGCTGCAGGCGGGATCCTCTTACGTTTGAGACTTCCTATACCGGCGATTGGGTGCATAACCTAGCGGGAGGCATCCGGCAAGGGAACAGATACCTTGGTTTAGCCAACATAACGCTGGAGATTTGCACTGAAAAAGCCGGACTGTTCAGGGGCGGCTCTCTTTTTGTTAACGCAGCCAATACGCACGGCGGTGAGCCCTCGGCAGAACTTTTCGGCGACTTTCAGGTGATATCGAATCTGGAAGCCGGCAATCTTACCTATCTGCACGAACTCTGGTACAGGCAGGAACTCGGAAACACCGCTCTTATCCTGGGTTTGCAGGATCTGAATTCAACCTTCGCGGAAAGCCGGGCTGCCTCCCTTTTCCTCAACAGCTCCTTCGGAATCCACTCAACCATCGCTTCCAACCTCCCGGTCCCTATTTTCCCGCTGACGGCACTTGGAATAAAGATACAGCATCGGATCGGCGATCGCATGCAGTTCGCCGCTGCCCTGTTCGACGGACTTCCCGATGATTTCAGCACCAATCCCAACAACCTGCGCTGGAGGCTGCAGAAAGACGACGGCTATCTGGCCATTGCAGAGCTTACGTTCAGAATTCCGTCAGAAACGCACGCCGGAACCTGGAAGATAGGAACCTACTACCACAACGAACACTCGGTAACCCTGATCGAAGAGGGAATCTCAACAACAACCGGGCATCCCGAAAATCACGGTTTTTATCTTGCTGGCAGCCAGCATCTGCATACCGGTATAAAGGGGCGCTCGCTTTCCGCTTTTGCACAGGCATCGGTAAGTCCTCAATCGAAAAATGAAAATCACTACTACCTTGGAGGCGGACTTTGCTACAGCGGTCTCATCGCAAAGCGGACCTATGACCACCTGGGGCTTGCCGTTGCACACGCAGGATTCACCGGCAAAAGCGAAACGGCAATCGAGCTGACTTACAAAGCCGTTATCACTGAAAATTTGTTTATTCAACCCGATCTGCAATACGTGATCAATCCCTGTGGAACCGGGGCATCGCTTAAAAACGCTGTTGCGGGCATCTTCCGGTTCGGATTCGTTTTTTAATCTCTCTTTACGGGATATTTTTTTTAGGCAGATAAACAAAAGAAATTACCCATCAACCACCTGACCCATGCAGAAGATCATCACCATAGCCGTTGTTTTGCTTGCGGTATTCCTTGCCGTCCGATCCATCGTAAAGGGCCTGATGCCCATGAGAAAGAGCTCATGCGGATGCGGAGGATGCAGCACAAAGAATATCACGGACGGGGACAAGGGGCGGTGTTGTCCCTCCCCTTTTGAACAAGACCGGCGCAGGACAGTTTATAAAGGAATAAAGTAAAAACAGCGTAAGCGAAAAATACCGGATCTTTGCCTTCCGTAATCATCACCTTTATTCCATGAGCCTTGCAACGGAAAGTCACGAAAAGAAAACCATGTGGGTAGTTCTGCTCACTGCCGCTACCATGGCAGTTGAAATTATCTACGGAATTACGACCAATTCGATGCTCCTGCTGGCCGACGGCATTCACATGGGATCGCACGTGCTGGCGATCGGACTCAGCTGGATTGCCTACGTCGTCGTTCGCCGCCTTTCATCGGGCGAAAACCATAAAATTGTCCCTGAAAAGATTCTCTCCCTTTCGGGATACAGCAGCGGGCTGATTTTGTTGATTTTTGCCTTTGTAATCCTGGCTGAAGCCGTAAAACGATTTTATAATCCTTCCGATATCCTTTACAGGGAAGCCATGCTGGTTGCTTCCATAGGATTAATTATTAACCTGATCTCTGCATTTATCCTGCATCACCGTAACGAAGACAGCGACCATAACATCCGGGCTGCCTATCTGCACGTGCTGGCCGATGCACTCACCAGCGTAACCGCTATCGCAGGTCTGGCAGCAGCCTGGAAGTGGGACATCGTTTGGATAGATGCCGCGGGTGCCATGCTGAGCGCGGCCGTCATCATTCGCTGGTCGGCAGGATTGCTGAGGGACTCGGGCAGGGAGCTACTAAAATAACACATCCGCAAAGGCTGGAATTCATTTTTGCACCCTAAAAATTCGCACACCGGCAATTTCGTCTGTAAATTCACATGCAGGCAACAAAATATGTTACCTTCAGAATTCTTACTTTTGCAGGCACTTACCCGGTAAGCGGTTACCCGGATGACCAAAAGCCGGAAAACTGCCTGAATTTTCCGTATAACTATTCAACCGATCAAAGACACAAATTTTAAAATCAATACATTATGCTGAATTTCAATTTTTATAATCCGACCAGGATTTTTTTCGGTACCAACCGTTTTGATGTAATCGACAGGCAGATACCTGCCGGTGCCCGCGTGCTGATTACCCTTGGCGGCGGAAGTGCCCGCAGAAACGGACTTATTGACAAGGCAAAAGCCGTACTTGGAAGCCGCGCGGTATTTGAATTTGAGGGCATAGAGCCCAATCCCCGCTTCGAAACCCTGATGCGGGCTGCCGAACTTGTACGCAGTGAAAAAATAGACTTCATCCTTGCTATAGGCGGAGGATCGGTGATCGATGGAACCAAGTTTATTGCTCTTGCTGCCCTTTACGAAGGCGATGCGCTGGAATTTCTCAGAGGCAACCCGAAACTGAAACCCTCGAAGGCAGTTCCGTTTGGAAGCGTACTTACCCTGCCTGCCACAGGCTCAGAGATGAACAGCGGCGGAGTGGTGAGTCAGGGCGACGGCAAATTTGCCTTCCGGAGCGAATATACCTTCCCCGTATTTTCCATCCTCGACCCCACCGTTACCTATACGCTGCCGGCCATTCAGGTCGCCAACGGAGTGGTGGACGCCTTTGTGCATACCACCGAGCAGTACCTCACCTACCCCGTTGACGCACGCATTCAGGACCGCATGGCGGAGGGCATTCTGCATACGCTCATCGAAATCGGAAAGACCACCATCGAAGAGCCGGAAAACTACGATGCACGCGCCAACCTGGTGTGGAGTGCCACCATGGCATTAAACGGAATCATCGGCGCAGGGGTTCCCCAGGACTGGGCTACCCATATGATAGGACATGAGCTGACTGCCCGTTTCGGCATCGACCACGGACAGACGCTTGCGATTGTTTTACCCTCTCTGATGAACGTAAGACGCAATCAGAAAAAAGCCAAACTGCTTCAGTATGCCGAACGCATCTGGAACATCAGCAGCGGACCGGAAGAGGAGCGCATAGACCGTGCCATTGAAAAGACCCGTGCGTTTTTCGAAAGCCTGGGCATCAAAACCCGACTGTCGGAATACGGGGTAACGCCTGGTCAGATTCCCGCAATCGTAGATCAGCTGAAAGATCACGGAATGACGGCCTTGTCGGAAACCCGCGACCTGAGTCCCGAAATCAGCCGCGAAATTCTGGAAGGAGCCATGTAAACCGGCACCGGTATTCCACAAAACCAACAAACTGCCGTCCGTAAGGGCGGCTTTTTTTTTGTTCAGGATTCTGCCAACGGCCCAGCAAATATGCTTCGATAGCCCGGAGTCAACATGTACACCAAAGGGTACTACCTTTATTGTCCTCTGTTTTTGGGAGGGGGCACATCTAATCGGCTATTCTTCAGGGAACGCCCTTTTGGCGGCGATACCCCTGCACCTGAAGGCCCTGCAATGTCTTTTTGGTGGTTACTTTGTCTTTTTTCTGTCTTACTTTAACACTTATGAGGCTTCCGTTGTCCTCGTCTAAACCTTTCCTTTACTTTTTCGGCACAGATTTTTTGCTTTTGTAGCTTAAACCGCCCGTTCGTATAGTTTCGATGTACATTAGTGAAGCTTCTAGCGACTTCGGTGAAAATTCCTCAGGCATTTGCATCGTTACGGCCGATTCAACCTTAACTTCAGGGGACATACATATAGTTTCTGCTTACATTATTGAATGTTCTGCAAGCATTCTTGAGTCTTCTGCGAGCATTCTTGAGTCTTCTGCGAGCATTCTTGAGTCTTCTGCAAGCATTCTTGAGTCTTCTGCAAGCATTCTTGAGTCTTCTGCGAGCATTCTTGAGTCTTCTGCAAGCATTCTTGAGTCTTCTGCAAGCATTCTTGAGTCTTCTGCAAGCATTCTTGAGTCTTCTGCGAGCATTCTTGAGTCTTCTGCGAGCAATTGAGAGCGTTAATTTAACTTCCTTCAGGCTCCTCCTATATTCATGTCATAAACTCTACTTCCTACTTCCTACTTCCTACCTCCTGCCTCTACATAAACCTCAACCTTACCCTCAACCTTAACCTCAACCTTACCCTCAGCCTCAACCTTATCTTCCCCATCACAACAATGCCCTTAAATCCAAAATCCGAACCGGAGCGATACGTCATTGGTAAAATTCCGTTCACGTAGTTGGAGTGGAATTCGCAGGGTGGAAACTTGGGATTGTTTATTCAAAGCCCTGAATATAAATTATATACGGATGTTTTTAGAAATTAAAAATTAAAAATTAATTCCGCAATCCACAATCCGCACTCCTTTTCATAGGTTTCTTTCCGTACTTTTTTCCTGATAAAAAAGTACCAAAAAATCACGGCTGCGCAAAAAAGGCTAAAACCCGGCGAG
>JALHHH010000102.1 GCA_022837485.1 Bacteroidales bacterium | reverse complement strand
ATAGAACTAAATTTCAAAATGACAAAGAACGTTTTAGGCTTAATGAGCCAAATTTGTTTAATTTTTAATAACGTCCCAGTTTTAATGGGACACTAGTGACTTTGGTTAATAAAACGTGTCATTTTCTCTAATTTTTTCGGGCCAACCCCATCACCAGCGATGAGAATCTGGGTGTTTGGACCAACACTAGAATCTATGTCTGCCCCGCGTTCTTTTAGTTCCCTAGCTAGTACAGTTCGATCAGGCCAGGTGTTGAATGTACCGGAAATTACTACTTTTTTACCAAAAAATGGATTTGATTTATCTTCGACTGACTCAAGATCAGGCTTTAACACTTCTCCTCTAATTTTTTGATGCATATCATATTTCGAATCAGCAGCGGATAAAAAATCTGCGCCCTGATATCTCAAAAATAATTGAGCGCAAGCTTCTGCGTCAGATAAAGGATCATGGTGAGATAATGATATCCCGTTCTCATTACAACATTCTTTAAGACATTTTCCATATAAAGCTAATGTATCTGAAACTTGAAATTCCAGGTCGGAGCTGCTGATACCGTAATATTCCATTGTTTTATATAGTACATCGACATCAAAAGATGCGTTGTGGCACACAATATGTTCATTATGAAGCATACTTCGGATCAATGGGTAAATCTCAGCGAAATCAGGCGCGTTCTCAGTATGTTGTGACCCAATCTTATGGACATGCATATTATTATCGGAATACCAGTTATCTGGTGGCCGGATAAGTGACTTAAACTTTTGAATAATTACCCCGTTCCTAACTTTTACCAATGCTATAGCACAGGCGGTATGTCTGGCGGGCTGAGCTGTTTCGAAATCAATAGCTGTGAAATTTTTCATGACGTTTTTCATAGATCATTTAAACTGATATCTAATACAGTAAAAATACATAAAAATAAAATGATCTGTAAATTTGATTGACTAATTTCCATTAATGACAGCGATTGGAATACAGGAATTCAATGATTTGGTTGACAATTCCAAAGCTTTAATGCTTTGGGAAGAAGGCAGGTTCCTTAAGACAAGGATTGAGAATCCATACAGAATTAACCTGTACAGTCTCTCCGACTTTTTTGCAGAAATCTGGTATAATGATGAGAAAGGCACAATTGATGAAATCAGAGCATTCAAAAGCATAACCGCATTGGAACCTTACTTTAAAAATCTTAAAATTATCTATACACCATGAATGAATATTCCGTAAAGAAAGGGCTAAAAACCTAACGATATTAGAATTCCTGAATAATTTATTATTTGGAAATAAATATAATTTACGCTCAACTCACTTCTATATTATAGGATTTGTATTGTAAATTAATATATTTGTACATCAAATTCACATCATGGCAACCGAAGTTTGTATTTATTGTGGATCAAGCAGGAATATCCAACAAGACCACTTAAGAGCTAAAAGTAAAAATGGAGTTACAACTGTACCAGCATGTGCCAAATGTAACCAAAGCAAAGGAGCTAAAGGATTGATGGAATGGTTTCGATGGCTAAAGGATAACAACAGTTACAGGTGGAACAAAATCTATCTACACAATGCCTTTAAAAGAAACCTGATAGCAATCAAAGTAAGGAAGATATATAACGAATAACTCCTTTTTTCAGTGTGGATCAACTCGGATTATACCAATGTATTGAAATTAATGGAAAGGAAGTTCGGCTGATAAAAAAATAAACTTTCTGCAAATATCGAAAATGGGTATTGAAGCCTATTCCACTTCAGTTATATTTTCCTTAAGTTTTTCAGCCAGGTTTGCCATTCTGACTAATGGTAAATTAATAGCTTCCATTCCTGAAAGAGCAGTAAGCGCTGAAATATAAGACCTGATGTAAGGAAACATAATAGCAGGTGCATTTATTAAAAAATAATCCGGCAGCGAACTTGCATCACTGATTTCGTTAAAAAGGAAAAGTCCTATAGCAACAATATTTGATTTGAATCTGTCATTACTCTCATTAACTCTGACATCGAGCCTCAATTGAAACACATTTTTTGATTTATCAATGATCCCATAGGGCATGATATCAATGCTCAATTTTCCCTTTTCATCTAATGGCTTTCTTGAAATGCTAGATTCCTCAATTAGAAATTCAAGAAAAGAAAACTCTGATTTTTTTACTTCCATTTTAAAAGAGTTTAAGCAGCAAGCGCATAATTGTATTCATTTTCTGCACTTTCTGCCTTTTTGCAATCATGGCCTTTCAGTATTGCCTTGTATCCAGTAGATTCAACTATATTAAACCAAGATGGAATAATACAGACTTCTTCAACAAATGAAAGACTGTTGAGGGTTAATTTATCCTCACTTGTTATGAAAGCAATTCCATCATTAAGATATTGTTCAGAAAATCTATCAATAAAATTGAACTCTTCCTCAATAAAGTCAGAATTCCCTTCAAAACTGGATGGAATAACCTCAATGAAATGGTTGCTATTAATTAAATCGCTCCACAACTTAAAGGAATAAAGCGGAAATTCTTTAAGTAAATTTCTAAGATGAATTATAATAAAGTCTTTTGCTGTCATAGCACTTTTTTTAATTCAATTAAGATTTCTTTTAGCTCTTCACTCTCTGACTTAGCACAGTTCGCTTCCGAATACCCAATTGGAACCTGTGTATAATCAGAATCAATGCGCCTTTGTACAAGCATTTGAACCTTTTTTTGAAAGAGTGGAGCTCGGTACCTCAAACGTTTTCTGATAATATCAGATAACTCATTTCTTATTGCTGCATGCGTTGTTGCTCTTGCAGCTTTTGTAGAATGCTTTTTGATCAGTTGCTCATTGTTGATTTCCAAGGTTGAATTAATAAAATCCTGAGCGGCTTGAAGAAAGCTATAATACGAGCAATGCACACTCGGAGCGAAAAGGAATTTATCATACAACAATTGAGCTGCATCTTTGTTTGACTGCGATTTCTTTAACAATTCGCTCATAATCAGCACAAACTAAAGGTTGCTTCCAAAAAGAGTTGCAAATTTAATATCATTTTTGATATAATTACATTAAAAAGAGTTAAAAAATACTTATTTAGTACACTAATAAAAATATCTTCACTTTACCCTCATCCTCAACGCATTCACCAAGGCATCCGCATTCATTTCAACAACCTTATCCGCTAGTTCCGGAACATATTTATCCAGCACCGGGTTAAACCATTCGACCGGCTTTCTGATTCCAGGGCCGATAAGTAAGACAGGATCCGCGGACCGGTTCTTGCCATTTGCGTAATTTTTCACTTCACTGCGGGCATGAAATCCCCTTACAACCATGCCGCCCACCATCACATAACCCCGGCCAACGCCCTTATGTACAAATACCCCGTGACGCTCAAACCGGAAACCTACGCCATCCACCTGACCATAATCCTGATGGGTACGGTATGACATATTATCCTTCAGCTTGTACTCTGTCCGGCTCTGATTGCGCTTAACGCCCCTGGTTACGGCTCCTGCCTTCCCCTTGGGCATGCGAATAACATTACCCACCAACTTACGCCGGACCATCGCCGCCCAGCGTTTGATCATCTGATTGTATTCAGGCAATAGTTCCGGTGTCATACCAACCACTTTTCAGGGTCAACCTCACGCGAATACCTGCAGTCAATATCAAAGGTAAATCTGATGCCGTAATGATTACCAAGCTCGGTGGCCAGCAGGCTCCCTTCCACACTCTCCAGGTCAAAATCCCGCACCGGTGATGTTTTATCCCTTTTGTCAGCATTGATGCGCGAAAGGATATCATCCCCTATCTCTTCCAACCGGTCCCAAACCTCGTGGATCTTGTCATGGTTCCCGGGATCCCCGACATGGTCCAGCAGTATGAAAGCGCCCTGGCGTTTCTTCACCGGATTATCAGCTTTCATATCCTTATAAGCAAACCGGTAGCCTTCCAGGATAAAAGCAGGGTATTTCAGTTTATTGATTCCGGTGAGCACTTCATCCACTTCAAAACGGTAAAAATGTTTCTCGGTTTCTGAGTGCCTGATTTCTTTATGGTTTGTTGCCAGTCCTTTAAAATAAGTTACCAGCTCGCTGAATGTCGTTCTCATTTTGTTATGACTTTGCAGATTCCTTTATCTTCCTGCTGATCCACCTCAGAACAACATGGACCGGCAGCTCTGAATATTTATCCTGGTTGACAATATCATCACCCACCACAGATTCAAAAACCTTTACCCATCCGTCTCCGCCTTTTCGTTTTTCTCCCGGTTTTGGTTTCTGGAATACGAGCGGATAGCCATGTGTAAGAAACTCCTTAACCAGGCGGTAATTGATGGCTATTGCACAACGGATAACAAGCGGGGCCTTTCCGGCAATTAATGCCAACGGCTCAATATTCTCACTCTTGAATGTTGAGCCTTCAGGAAGGTACAAACAACCGATAAATTTGTCCAGGTCCACATCTTTTTGGCTCTCTGCCCAGGTTGAGTAATAAGTATCAGTGAACATAAACTGCCCGAAAGTCATATCCTGAAGCCTGGGCCTGGGGGCCCTCAGAACACCGGCTTTCCTGATGATAAAATGACTGAAAGGTTTATAATCAGTCAGAAAATTCAATTCCTGAGCCAGGGTAAAACGCTGATAAGAATCCAGGCGCTTGATAATCCACTTTCTCACCCCGCACATCTCGGCCAGCATCTTTTCTTCCGAAGTTTCACCCAGGTAATTCTTTGCTATTGCAATAAGCTGCCTGGGGTTAACCTCACTCCACCGCTCAGGAATATTGCTTTGGACGCTCCCACGCATCCAGAATGTCCGGTAATCAATTTCAATGGTTTTCATACCCAAAAGGTTCTTTTACCAGAGTTATCACGATTATGTAATCCTTGCCGGGGCAACTGATAACCACCCCAGGCATCTGCGTTTTCATTCAGATATTGCTTAAGCTGCAGCAGATAACTTTCACCCAGTCCCTTGTTACGCTTAACCAGATTCTGCACCCTCTCAATTTC
>JALHHH010000101.1 GCA_022837485.1 Bacteroidales bacterium | reverse complement strand
AGCGCTTCGGCGTCAAGTTTGCCGACCTCAAGGACGACATCAGCAAAGAAGCCGTCCAAAAGGCTATACCCGTCGCAATCTCTGAAGCTGAACCAGAAAATATAGGAGGAAAATAATATGGCCCGTTTTAAGAAAGAAGGTTCCAAAGAACCTCCTGCCCTCAATACATCTTCCATGCCCGATATCATCTTCATGATGCTTATCTTCTTCATGATGGTTACCACCATGAGGGAAGTAACCGTGAAAGTGCGAATCAAGGCACCGGATGCGACTGAGGTACAGAAACTTGAAAAGAAAGCTCTGGTAAGCTATATCTACGTCGGACCTCCGCTGCAAACCAAACTCGGTACCGAATCGCGTATCCAGTTAAACGACAGCTTCAGAAGCGTTGCCGATATCGCTGAGTTTATCTTCTCCGAAAGGGAAGCAAGACCCGAAGCCGACAGGCCTCTTCTTACCACTTCCCTGAAAGTCGACAAAGAAGTACGTATGGGTATTGTTACAGATATCAAACAGGAACTACGTAAAGTTGGTGCATTTAAAATCAACTACTCTACCCGTAAAAAAGCCGAAGCCAACGATTAATTTTTTTTTCATAGTTAATACCAGAAACGGCGACCGGAATTCCGGTCGCCGTTTCTATTTAATGGAATATTTATCCTGATCTTTAAATACTTATGCAGTATTTTTTACTCCCCTGCCCGACAAGTTGAAACATAAACCCGCCGGATAAGGTCAGGCTCCGTTTTACGACAGATTGTAGGTTTGCTTCAATACGGGGATTTCTATGTTCATGTATCCCGCCTCCTGCAAGTGTTCCCTGTATCCGCGCGTTGCGTCCGCATCCCCGTGAACGAGAAATATTTTACGCAGATCGTCCTTCGACTGACATCCCAGATAGTCAATCATCTCTTTATAATCCGCATGTCCGCTAAAGGCTTCTATCCGTTCTATCTTCGCTTTCACCTTATGTACTATTCCAAAAATCGACACCTCCGGATCCCCTCTCAGTATCCGCGCTCCCAGGGTTGAAGGACTGCAATATCCTACTGCAAGAACCGTATTCCGCGGATTACTGATGTTGTTGGCCAGATGATGCTTGATCCTCCCGGCTTCCATCATCCCCGATGCGGAAATAATGACGCAGGGTTGCTTCAATGTATTCAGTTTTTTAGAGTCTTCCGCACTTTTAATATAAAACAAAGAACTGAAACCAAAAGGATCGGGATCCGTCTCCATCACCTCATGAACATCCGAATTAAAGCAGTCGGGATGCAACCGGAAGATTTCGGTGGCATTTACCGCCAGCGGACTGTCTACGTATATTTTCACCCTGGGTAAGAGGCCTTCATTAAAAAAATTATTCAGCGCATGCACAAGCTCCTGCGTTCTGCCAATGGCAAACGAGGGTATAATAAGCTTGCCCTTCCGTACCTCACATGTTTCCTTTACTACCCGTAAAAGTTCAGATTCAGCGTCCTGGCGAGATGGATGCAGGCGATCGCCATAAGTGGATTCCGTAATAAGATAATCGCATTGCGGGAAACGGTCGGGATCGCGCAAAATACGGTTGTTGTTACGACCAATGTCGCCCGTATAGCCTATCCTAAGCCATCCGCCCTTATCCCTTATCTCCAGGCTAACCACTCCGCTGCCCAGCATATGGCCCGTATTGGTAAACTTAACCCGGATGTTATTATCGATGTTGAACTTACGGTTGTATGCAACCCCTATAAACAGCTCCATACACTTGCGGGCATCGTCGAGCGTATATATGGGTTCAACCGGTTTTAAACCCTGCTTCGCCCTCTTTTTATTGAAGTGATACGTATCGTTTTCCTGAATATGGCCGCTGTCGGGCAGCATAATAGAACATAAATCCCGCGTTGCATTGGTGCAGATTACCGAACCCCTGAAACCAAGCCGGTACATGTACGGTATCAACCCCGAATGATCTATGTGGGCATGAGAAAGAATGATGTGGTCGAGCCCGGAAGGATCGAAGCCGAGATCGCGGTTCATGGAATCGGTCTCGAGACCCTTGCCCTGATATATGCCGCAATCCAGCAATATCTTCTTTCCTTCTTCTGTTGTGATCAGGTGCTTGCTTCCGGTAACTTCCCGCGCGGCACCAAGAAATTGCAGTTTCATGCTTTAGTGATTTCTGAATAAATTCCGTTATGTGTTCTGAATTTCAAATGTAACCAAAATCCCGTATGCCCGGGGTTCTGTATTCGCATCCGCATAAAGAAAAACGAAAAAAATGACAGACTGAATTCGACATTAAATTAATACTTTTGGCAGTTGAACTTCTCAAAGGCCCGCTTATGGTTCTGAATTACATCTGGGTAGCTTTTTTCATCCTTGCATTTATTATCGGATTGTTCCGCCTGATTTTTTTAGGTGACGTCACCATCTTTCCCGAAATGATGAACAGCACGTTTGAGATGGCTAAAACGGGCTTCGAAATCTCCCTGGGGCTTACCGGAGTGATGACGCTGTGGATGGGACTGATGAAGGTTGGCGAAGCCGGCGGAATCGTGAACCTGATGTCGCGGGCAGTAGGGCCGCTGTTCAGCAGGCTGTTTCCCGAAATCCCCAAAGGACACCCCGCCAGCGGATCCATTATGATGAACATTGCCGCAAACATGCTGGGGCTCGACAATGCTGCAACCCCGCTGGGACTCAAGGCAATGACACAGCTGCAGGAGCTGAACAAAGACAAGAATACGGCTAGCAATGCCATGATAATGTTTCTGGTGCTTAATGCCTCCGGACTTACCCTGATCCCCATAAGTATCATGGTATACCGCACTCAGCTGGGCGCCGCCGACCCATCCGATGTGTTTATCCCTATCCTGCTGGCAACGTTCTTTTCTACCCTTTCGGGGATAATTGCCGTGTCAGCTTTTCAACGTATAAACCTGTTGAATAAGGCAATTCTTCTTTACCTGGGCGGATTTACTCTTTTTATTTCTGCTATCATCTGGTATTTCAGCACGATCCCGCAGGAACAGGTGAGCGTTATTTCATCGGTAGCAGGCAACCTTATCCTGTTTACCATAATTTTTATGTTTATCCTTCTGGCTCTGCTCCGGAAAGTCAACGTATACGAGGCATTCATAGAAGGAGCCAAAGACGGATTTCAGATAAGTGTGCGCATCATTCCTTACCTGGTTGCCATCCTGGTAGGAATCGGCGTTTTTCGCGCCTGCGGGGCAATGGATTTTCTGGTGCAGGGAATAGGGCAGGGTGTGGCCGCCCTGGGATTCAATACCGATTTTGTGGAAGCCTTGCCAACCGCCTTTATGAAACCCCTGAGCGGTTCCGGTGCACGGGGAATGATGGTGGATACCATGAAAACGTATGGAGCCGATTCCTTTGCTGGACGCCTTTCCTGCATCTTCCAGGGCGCCGCCGATACCACATTCTATATCATCGCCGTCTATTTTGGCTCAGTAGGGATCAAAAAAACCCGTTACGCCATAACTGCAGGACTTATTGCCGACCTTGCCGGAGTTATTGCCGCCATTTTTGTAGCGTATTTGTTTTTTCACTGATCTGCAGCCCGGGACCTGAGGTGATTATCTCCTTACAGGCATACTTTTTCAGAATTTCAGGCCTGTTTTTCTGAATATATTCCGAATATCAGGCCTGTTTTTCTGAATATTTTGAAATGTTTGCGTATTTTTGCAAATAAAGAGAACTCATGATAACCCGGACCCTTCAGAAAACGATCGAAAATGCCTGCTTTAAAAGCAAGATAATCCTGCTGCTCGGAGCCCGTCAGGTTGGAAAAACCACCTTATTGAAAAAGGTAGTGGAATCATTACAGGTAAAAACAATCTGGCTGAATGCCGATGAAGCTGATATCTTTAACGAGCTTTCCCTGGCAGATACCAGTACACGACTGCTCCACCTGATAGGGAATGACACCCGCCTTGTGATCATTGATGAGGCACAGCAGGTTCCTGAAATCGGACTAAAACTGAAATTACTGCATGATACGAATCCCGGGTTGCAGATAATAGCCACCGGATCATCCGCATTTGACCTGATGAATCAGATGCAGGAACCCCTTACCGGGAGAAAGCGGACCTTCTACCTGTTTCCGATAAGTTACAGTGAACTGGTAAAGCTTACAAACATTCTCGAAGCCAGAAGAAGTCTTGAAAACAGGCTTATTTTCGGATCCTATCCGGAAGTAATCAACAATCCCGGGTACGAAAAAGAAATTCTGATTGAAATAGCCCAAAGTTATCTGTACAAGGATATCCTGAAATTCGAAGGGATCAGAAAACCCGCTCAGCTGCAAAAACTCCTTCAGGCACTGGCTTTTCAAACCGGCAGTGAAGTAAGTTACAATGAATTGTCAAATACCATTGGCAATATTGATAGTAATACCGTAGAAAAATACATTGATTTACTTGAAAAAACCCATGTAATATACAAGCTGCCTGCACTGAACAGAAACATGCGCAATGAGATCAAGAAAGGGAAAAAGTACTATTTCATCGATAATGGGATCAGAAATGTGCTGATCAGCAACTTTGCACCGTTCGAATTCCGCCTGGACAAAGGTGCATTGTGGGAGAATTTTCTGCTTTCAGAACGCATGAAAAGGAACCATTACATATCAGCGTTCCCGAATACCTATTTCTGGAGGACGCATGATCAGGCCGAAATCGATTACATTGAAGAGCAGGATGGCGTTCTGCATGCATACGAGATCAAATGGAAAGAGACCAGAAGCAGGTTCCCTGCTTCATTTCTCGAGGCCTATCCTCAGCATCAAACCCTGCTGGTAAACAAAGAAAACTTTGAATCCTTTACCGGATCAGACCCTGAATGATAATAGATTCATTAATGTGACCGTTCAATTAAAGTATGTTACAACATATATTCAGATTTTTTGGCCTGTTTTTCTGATTATATTCAGAATATCAGGCCTGTTTTTCTGAATACAGACCGGCTAACCGCTATCAGATTAAAAAAGTGCCCGACAATTACATCTCATGCTATTCCCTGTTTAATCATTGGAAAGCCCGATAAGAAATGTAAATTAAAGTTATGCAATCCGAAATCCGAAATCTCTCATTATCAGGCTATCGCCGTCTCCCGGAACAAGCCCGGTCACAAAATTCACCGGCATCAGTAAACTTTGGAACCTGAAAATCCTGTCAATCCTGTTAATCCTGTCTTAACAAAAACAACGATGAAT
>JALHHH010000028.1:70914-75787 GCA_022837485.1 Bacteroidales bacterium | reverse complement strand
TATCCAGTTTTGTCCTGGTTTTTCTAACAGTCGAAAGCTCCTTTTCCATAGTTTTGAGCTTGGCTTCCTCATCAGCCAATTGTCCCTCCGCTATCTTAAGATATTCATCCTTAGCAAACCGGAGTAAAGTCTTTTTTAAATTGTCGTATTCCCGGGTACCTCTTGTTGCAAATTCTCCCCGCATTATTTCAACTCCGGCAAACAGATATACTGCAGTATCCTGTCCGAGCAGCCGGCTTTCGATGTTGATTGGACCACTGTGAACGCCTTTGATGATGGCACCAAATATGGAAACATCGTTGGCTGTGGTAACGGGTTTCGACTTTGTACCTTTCTGGATTTCCTTTGTCCAGCTTTTTCGGATGGTTTCAAGATTGGCTTCAGGTATGCTTACCCAGATCCCCGGCATCTCAACATTGCCAAATGTGAGTGTATCGTCCGCAAAGGTTATGGGTTTCTGCGCCCTCACATCCGGAAAAAGCATGGAAAGGACGAAAAGAAGGAGGATAAATTTCTTCATATTATATTTTTTTTGATAGGTTTCGGGTCAGAGTATCATTCAGGAATATTGCCATTACTGTCATTGAAGCAATCCGGCGTACCGGCTTTCCATAGCCAAACCTAACAAATATAGTGCAATTTGATGCATGAGCGAAACGGTACGGGACTTTTTCTGATGAATAAAAGATATCAGATAAATGCGTTGCATCGGATTGCGTGAATACTTTTCCAATTCTTCTTTCGGAGCTTTGAAAGCCTCGTCAGTAAGAATGAAGGTATTTGCCTGAAATTGCCATTTGAAAAAGGGAGATTTCCTTTTACGGCATCAGAAACGGCCGGGAAGAGCGGAGGGCGGAACGTCGCGAGCCTTGGCCTTTTCTGCCATTTCAAAAACGAGCTCGCCTCCGTTCATGATATCTTCATGCTTAATAAACAGATTGTTATAAGGTACTCCATTCAACGTTACCGACTTTACATAAACATTCCGTGGTTTCTGGTTTTTCACCTTAATGGTAAAGATATTGCCGTTTTCAAGGTTTAATATGGCTTCCTCCACCGCCGGACTTCCCAGCACGTATTCGGTACTTCCCGGGCATACGGGATAGAATCCCAATGCGCTGAAGATGTACCAGGCCGACATCTGTCCACAGTCGTCGTTGCCCGGCAGTCCGTCGGGACCGGTATCGTAAAGCTGATCCATGATCATCCTTACACGCTCCTGTGTTTTTTCCGGCGCACCGGAATAGCTGTAGAGATAAGGTATATGGTGACTGGGTTCGTTCCCGTGCACGTAGTTGCCTATGATTCCACGCCGGTCGATGTCTTCCGATTCGCCAATATGGTGATCATCCAGGCTCATGGTGAAGAGTTTGTCAAGATGATTTGTAAACGTTTTATTACCTCCTGCCCATCCGATCAGGTCTGCAACATTATGCGGAACGAAGAGCGAATAATTCCACGCATTGCCTTCAATATATCCCTGTCCCTCGGTTTTAAGCGGGTCGAAGCCGGACTGCCATGAGCCGTCGTAATTGCGGGGCCGCATGAACCCGCTCACCGAATCGTATATGTTGCGGTAATTCATCGCCCTGCGGTCGTAAATGCCGGCCAGTCCCCTGTGTCCCGCTTTCTCCGCCATACGGGCAATGCACCAGTCGTCGTATGCATATTCCAGTGTTTTTGAAGCTGCATTTGGCGATCGGTCGGCCGCGACGTATCCAAGTCTGATGTAGTCGCCAATGCCGTCGTACGGGGCATAGGTTGCGCTGGCGTCCATGGCTTCAAGCGCTTCGCTGGCATCAAATCCTGTTATACCCTTAACGTATGCATCTGCAATAACCGGTACCGAATGGTACCCAATCATACACCAGTTCTCGTTGCCGTGATGCGACCATACGGGAAGTATGCCGTGCACGCTCTGTTTCCGGTGTGCCAGCATCGACTTTACCATGGACGATGTCCGGCCGGGCTGTACCAGGGTTAGCAGGGGGTGAAGTGCCCGGAAGGTATCCCAAAGTGAGAAGGTGCTGTAATTGACAAAGCCATCCGCCGTGTGAATGTTCTGGTCGATGCCCCGGTACCGTTTGTCAATATCCATGTAAACCGTTGGTGAAAGATATGCATGATACACGGCTGTGTAGAAGTTGCGCATTACCTTGTCGGATGCCTTGATCTGCAGCCGGTTCAGCTCGCGTGTCCAGGCTCCGTATGCCTGCCGGCGTATGCGTTCAAAATCGAAATCGACAATTTCAGCCCTGAGGTTTTTGAGTGCCCCTTCGGTGCTGACCGGTGAGATGGCAAACTTAACCATCAGAGATTCCCCGGCTTCCATATTAAACCGGAACCAGGCTCTGATATCGGTTCCGGCCATTTCGGGGAAGTTTTCCCGTTCATTGAATTTACGCCAGAATCCCCGGTAAATAACTTCCTCCTCCGTTTCATACCCGTATGCTTTCAGGGGTTTGGAAACAATCATTGCAAAGTAAATGGTACGGGTTCGCGCCCAACCGCGCGTTTGCCGGTATCCGGTGATAAGGGTGTCGTTCTCGACCCGCAGAAACTGCCAGATATTTTTTCCGGGGTAGTTGTAAATTCCCGCGCTCATATCCAGAATCAGGTTTGTTTCGCCGCTTTCGTCGTATGTATAACGGTGAAATCCGGAACGCTCGGTGGCCGTAAGCTCGGCAAGTATACCGTAATCGTCGAGCTTTACCGAATAGTACCCCGGGACAGCCGATTCGCGTTCGTGCGAATACCTGCTCCTGTATCCCGACTCCGGATTGGAGGCCGTTCCGGGATTCAGCCGGAGTTCTCCCGTGACAGGCATCAGCAGGAAATCGCCAAGATCGCTGTGGCCGGTTCCCGAAAAATGGGTATGACTGAAACCGCAAATGGTGGGGTCTTCGTAACGGTATCCTGCACAGTAGCCATATACCTCACCGTTGTAACCCTTACCGGTTGAATAGGGAACGGTATCGGTGTCCGGACTCAGCTGCACCATCCCGAAAGGGTAAGAAGCGCCGGGATAGGTGTGGCCCATGTTTCCGGTTCCGGTAAATGGGTCGACATAATCTGCAGGATTCTGGGCCGAAAGGTTAACCCACACGCTGAAAAGTATCAAAAATATAATTGCTCTCATGGTTTTGATATAAATACGGAATTCCCGTGCAGCGATGTCCTTTACGTTTAATGTGCCTCCAGCCAGTTTGAGCCTGTGCTCATTTCCACTTCAACGGGAATGCTCAGCTCAATGGCGCTTTTCATCAGTCGTTCTATTATGGGTTTCACGGTCTCCACCTCTTCCTGGTGAACGTCAAAAACAAGTTCGTCGTGTACCTGAAGTATCATCTTCGAGCGGAGCTTTTTGCGGTTGAATTCTTCGAAAATATTAATCATTGCAATTTTGATCATATCGGCCGATGATCCCTGTATGGGTGCATTGATGGCATTTCGCTCTGCAAAACCTCTCACCACTGCATTTCCCGAGTTGATGTCGCGCAGATAACGCCTTCTCTTTTTGATGGTTTCAACGTATCCGTTCTCTCTGGCAAAGGCTATGGTTGTGTCCATGTATTTTTTAATTCCCGGGAACCGTTCAAAATACTGGCGGATGATATCACCGGCTTCTTTTCTGGGGATGTTGAGCCGCTCCGAAAGTCCGAAGGCAGAAATTCCATAGATGATTCCGAAGTTCACGGTTTTGGCATTGCGCCGCATTTCCCGTGTTACGTCCTCTATTTCCACGTTGTAGATGCGCGCTGCCGTAGCGGAATGGATGTCGAGTCCATGCCGGAATGCTTCCTTCATCGCCTCATCGCCGCTCATGTGCGCAATCAGCCTGAGCTCTATCTGAGAATAGTCGGCCGAAAGCAGGGTAAACCGATCGTTTCTCGGCACAAAAGCTTTCCGGATCTCCCGTCCTCTCTCGGTACGTATTGGGATATTCTGCAGATTTGGATTGTTGGAACTCAGCCTCCCGGTGGAGGCAACGGCCTGATTGTAGGAAGTGTGGATGCGCCCGGTGCGCGGATTTACCAGCAACGGCAGGGTGTCGACATAGGTCGATTTAAGCTTTGTCAGCGATCTGTAATCAAGTATTTGCTGAATAATGGGATGTTTGTTTATAAGCTTCTGTAAAACATCCTCGCTCGTGGAATGCTGTTTGGTTTTCGTCTGTTTCGGATTGTCGCTCAGCTGCATTTTGTCGAACAGAATCTCCCCGAGCTGTTTTGGTGATGCTATATTAAACGTTCCTCCGGCCAGTCGGTATATTTCCTGTTCCATTTCCCGGATCTCTTTTTCGAGCTGTTCCGAGAACTGATTCAGGTTTTCACTGTCGATTTTCACTCCTTCCGATTCCATTGCTGCCAGAACGCGGACAAGAGGCATTTCGATCTCTTCGAACAGGGCGCGCGTATCTGTATGGTCGAGCATAGGCTCAAAGACTCCTCTCAGTTGCAGCGTGATGTCGGCATCCTCACAGGCGTATTCCTTTTGTGCACCCAGTTCTACCGATCGCATTCCGGACTGGTTTTTGCCCTTTTTGCCTATCAGATCTTCAATCGGAACCGGATTATACTGCAAATAGGTTCTTGCCAGGAAATCCATGTTATGCCGAAGGTCGGGTTCGATCAGGTAATGGGCGATCATGGTGTCGAAAAGCGGTCCGTTCACCTGTATGTCGTACCATTTCAGGACGGCTATATCGTATTTGAGGTTTTGTCCGGTTTTTTCTATTCGTTCATCGGCAAAGGCTCCGGCAAACTGTTCAACCACATTTGCCGCTTCGTTGTAAGATTCGGGGATTGGGACATACCAGGCTTCCCCGGGTGTGACGGCAAACGCAATACCGACCAGTTCCACATTGTTGGCG
>JALHHH010000028.1:21210-70809 GCA_022837485.1 Bacteroidales bacterium | reverse complement strand
TCTGTTTTTCGGGAGTGTCGGCCAGATGATAGGTATGCGGAACCTCACTCAGTGTTTTCAGGTCTCTATCCGATCCCGATGAAATTCCGGCTGAAGCGAACAAATCGGGCTGTATGCCTTCCTGCGGTGAGGGTTTCCTGTCGGTATCGCCGAAAACACGTTTGGCAAAGGTGCGGAATTCGAGCTCTTCAAACAGTGCTTTCAGGGCCGGCTCATCCGGAGGGCTGAGCTTCAGTTTTTCTTCCTCAAAGGATACCGGTACATCCAGGATGATGGTAGCCAGCTGTTTCGACATAAGTGCCTGCTCTGCATTCTCCAGGATTTTATTGCGCATGGCTTCTTTTTCCATACTGCCGGCCTGTTTGATTAGGTTTTCAACCGTATCGTATTCTTCCAGCAGTTTGCGGGCAGTTTTCTCTCCCACTCCCGGAATTCCGGGGATATTGTCGGATGCATCGCCCCAGAGTCCGAGCATATCGATCACCTGTGAAGGCCGTTTTACGCCGAATTTTTCGCATACTTCCTTTACCCCCATTATTACGGCAGGTTCACCGGGCTTGCCGGGTTTGTACTGCAGCACATTCTCCGTCACCAGCTGTCCGAAATCCTTATCGGGCGTCATCATGTACACGGTAAATCCTTCCGCTTCTGCTTTCCGGGCGATGGTACCAATGATGTCGTCGGCTTCATATCCGTCGAGTGCCAGTATCGGGATGTTAAATCCTTTAAGAAGTTCGATGATGTAAGGGATGGCTGTACCGATATCTTCGGGCATGGCCTCCCGGTTAGCCTTGTATGCGGTAAATTCTTCATGCCTTACGGTGGGGGCGTGGGTGTCGAACGCAACCCCGATGTGGGTAGGTTTTTCATTTTTTATTACATCAAACAGCGAATTGGCAAAACCCAGTATTGCTGAGGTATTTAATCCCTTCGACGTGATGCGCGGATTTTTGTTAAGAGCATAATATGCCCTATAGATCAAAGCCATGGCATCAAGCAAAAAGAGTCTTTTTCCGGGGGTCGGCATTTTCTGGAAGGGTTTAGGGGTTGTAAAATCCGGTAGTCGTTACCGGCCATAAAAGGCAAAGATAAGAAACAGAGAGGTTGGTTCCGGAGGTAAGCTTACAAATGATGCGACAGGCAGGGTTTGGGAAGGTAATTTTCTTATTTTTGCCTGTAACCAATTTTTTCGGCCATGAATAACTACAGTGGTAGCCTTGTGTCGAAGCTTCCCTTTACAGGTACGAGCATTTTTGCCGTAATGTCGGCTCTTGCCCGGGAGCACAACGCTATCAATCTTTCCCAGGGATTTCCGGATTTTCCGATTTCAGAGGAGTTGATAAAGCTGGTAAACAGCTATATGAAAAAGGGCTTCAATCAGTATGCGCCTATGCCCGGCATACTGCCGCTTCGGGAAAGAATTTCTGAGATGTTCGAAACACGTTATGGTGCTGCGTATCATCCCGAATCGGAAATTACCGTTACCGCAGGTGCAACGCAGGGTATCTTCAGCATTATTGCTGCCTTTATCAGACCGGGCGATGAGGTAATTGTTTTCGAACCGGCATACGACAGCTATGCCCCGGCAGTCATGCTGCAGGGTGGAATGGTTAAGTATGCCAGACTCAGTGCCCCGGGTTACTCCATCAACTGGGATACATTCCCGGCACTTATCAGCGGACAAACCCGCATGATTATTCTGAACTCGCCCCATAATCCCACCGGTTCCGTTATTCGGGCCGAAGACCTTAAAAAACTTGAGATCCTGCTTAAGAACCGCGATATCCTGGTTCTGAGCGATGAAGTATACGAACACCTCATTTTCGACGGATTAATGCATCAAAGCGTATGCCGATTCCCGGAACTGGCTTCCCGCAGTCTGGTGGTAGGTTCTTTTGGAAAAACGTTTCATGCTACCGGCTGGAAATGCGGTTTTGTGCTTGCTCCTCCCAATCTAACGTCGGAGTTCCGGAAAGTTCATCAGTTTGTTGTGTTTGCCGTTAATACGCCCGTTCAGCATGCCCTTGCTGATTTTCTGAAAGATCCGGCCAATTACAACAACCTTGGCAGTTTCTACCAGGAAAAGCGCGATATATTCCTGAAACTGGTAAGTGGTTCCCGATTCAAAGCCATTCCGGCTTCGGGCACTTATTTCCAGCTGCTCGATTACAGCCGTATCAGTGATGAGAAGGAGACCGCTTTTGCGGAAAGGCTTACACGGGAACACAAGATCGCTTCCGTTCCCGTTTCGCCCTTTTATCATAACCAGAAAGACAATAAAGTGCTGCGATTCTGCTTTGCAAAGACGGGGGAAACCCTCGAAAAGGCTGCAGAAATTCTGTGCCGCATATGATATGCCTGCTGTTTCGATTTGTAACAACCTAAAACATTGCACACATGAAACCTACCGACTCATTACGTGTAACCATTGTCCAGGCTCCGCTCGTGTGGGCTGGAAAAGTACAGAACCTGGAGTATTTCAGCAGGGTACTGGAAGCGATCGGCGAGGAACCCGATCTTGTGGTTCTTCCCGAGATGTTTGCCACCGGATTTCTGATGGATCCTGAAACGGTCGCAGAGCCTGTTAATGGCTCCGTGATTCAGTGGATGGCAGATCAGGCTGCACAGCTTGGTTGCGTTATCACGGGAAGTGTTGCTATCATTGAAAAAGGCAGGTTCTTTAACCGTCTTGTCTGGATGCGTCCCGACGGAAGCTGGTCGTATACCGACAAGCGCCATCTGTTCAGGATGGGCAATGAGCATCAGTACTTTCAGGCAGGCAGTAATCCCCTGATTGAAGAGCTGAAAGGCTGGAAAATCAAGCCACTGATATGTTACGATCTGAGATTTCCGGTATGGAGCAAAAACCGCATCATCGACGGAGCTTACGAATACGACCTCCTGATTTATGTGGCCAACTGGCCTGCCAGCCGCAGTTACGTTTGGAAAACCCTGCTCACCGCCCGGGCCATCGAAAACCAGGCTTACTGCATCGGTGTAAATCGTATCGGCGACGACGGCAAAGGCATCCCCCACAACGGCAGCAGCATGGTGCTCGACTTTAAGGGAAGGCTTATGCTCGAAGCTCCGGTCAATGAGCCTTTCACTGGTACTGCAACGCTCGATTTCAGTGAGCTGGAAGCGTTCAGGGAGCGATTTGCCGTTGGCCTCGACTGGGATACCTTCACCATAGAGTAACACGGTAAGCCGGGCATTTCCCGGTATCCGGATGTAATATCCCCAAAAGGGAAAAGAACCCTGAATTATGCGATTTGAAGATTCAAATTTTGAACCGGTAATAAAGAAAAACCTGGCTTTAACCGGCTTTACCAGGCCTACCGATATACAATTCAGAGCAATTCCGCCCATCCTCAGGGGTGAGGATGTTCTGGCCATTGCTCAGACAGGCACCGGTAAAACGGCAGCATTTGTTATCCCGGTTTTGAATCTGCTGATTAAAAATAAAGCAAGAGATCCGGGGATCCGGTGCCTGGTGATGGTTCCAACGCGTGAGCTCGCCAGCCAGATAACATCCGTTTTTGCAGCTCTGGGGAAAGGCAGCGGTATACGTACCCTCTCGCTCTTCGGCGGAGTAGAGCAAGACCCGCAGATTGCAACGCTGGAGAAGGGGGTGGACGTGCTGGTGGCTACCCCCGGGCGCATGTTCGACCTGGCCAGTCAGGGACATCTTCATCTTGGCCAGGTAAAAATCCTGGTGCTGGATGAAGCCGATCATATGCTCGATCTCGGTTTTATCAACGATATCCGCCAGTTGGTATCCCGACTTCCCGAACGCAGGCAAACCCTATTCTTTTCGGCAACCATCAACCCGGAAATCAAAAAACTGGCATATTCCCTGGTTCGGAATGCTATCCGGATACAGATATCACCAAAAGATCCGGTATCGAAAAACATCGACCACAGCGTTGCATTCATCGAAATGGACGATAAGCGCTTCTTTCTCGAACGGCTGATCAGGGAGAATGAAGAAAGTAAAATTCTGGTTTTTGTTAGAACACGCGTACGTGCCGAGCGGGTAGTTGCCGCACTTTCCAGGGTAGGTATCGGCAGCCATTTTCTGCATGGCGAGATGGATCAGCGGCAGCGTTTCGATACCCTTGACCAGTTCCGGAAAGGGACTTTCAAAATTTTAGTTGCTACCGACGTAAGTGCACGTGGAATCGATATTCCCGATGTGGATTTTGTGGTAAACTACGACATTCCCGAAAAGGCAGAGAATTACGTTCATCGCGTGGGGCGTACCGGACGGGGCGTACGCAGGGGAACCGCCATCTCGTTCTGCTGTGCATCCGAAAAGATCCTTCTCGAAGCCATTGAAGCCTTTACCCAGCAGGAAATACGGGTGATGAAGATCAATCGCGATGAATATGAAGCCATTGTGGATACCGCAACCGAAGGTCCCGACGACTGGAAAAAACTTATCCGGGATGCGGAACAAAATGAAATTAAGTTTAAAAAAGCGCGAAAAAGAAAATAGCAGGTACTGCATGTTCGCATCCGGCGGCTTTCGGGGTCGTTTTTTTACAAATTACTTACCTTTGCAGCGTTTTTTAAAGGCGAGCAGTGAAAGCTTCCCAACTGATTGAATTATACCGCAAGAGCGATGCTGTTGCGGCTATTGTTGATATATGCCGTTCGAAAGAGCCATTCCGGCTCAGCCTTGGCGGGATGACAGGATCGTCGCCAGCTGTAGCTGCAGCTGCCGTGTTTGCTAATTCCGGCCCCCTTCACCTTTTTATTCTTCCCGAAAAGGAAGAAGCTGCATATTTCTTCAACGACCTTGAGAATCTGCTTGGCGAACAGGAAACCCCCTTTCATAAGAAAAAGGTCCTCTTCTTTCCGACAACCTACCGCCGGCCTTACGAAATTGAGAAAACCGATAACATAAATGTGCTCTCGCGCACCGAAGTGATGAAGCGCATCGGTACCCGTGAAGGGGGAAGCCTGGTGGTTACATATCCCGAAGCTCTGGCCGAGAAGGTAGTAAGTAAGGCCTTCCTCAAAAAGAATACCCTGAAACTCGGACTCGGCGAAAGCCTGTCGATCGATTTTGTGATCGACCTGCTTGCAGAGTACAACTTCGAACGGGTTGATTTTGTGGTGGAACCCGGGCAGTATTCGCTCAGGGGAGGCATCATCGACGTATTTTCGTTTACCAACGACAGGCCTTACCGTATTGAATTCTTCGGCGATGAGGTGGAATCCATCCGCACCTTCGACCCGGGTAATCAGTTGTCGATCGACAAACTCGATCATATTACCATCACGCCAAATATTCAGGACCGGAATCTGGTCGAAAAGCGGGAGTCCTTTCTGTCGTATATCGGGAAAAATGCCGTAATCTGGGTACGCGACCTGGCCTTCGCCATCGACCGGATTGAAAAGGAGTTTTCTAAGGCTGAAGAGGCTTTTGCCGCACTGTCGAAGGATATTAAGCACATTGAACCCGCGGAGCTTTTTACTACAGCCTCCAGCTTCCGTTCCGACGTACTCGACCACGCTCTGATTGAATTCGGTACGCATTTCCTGATAAAGGATGCACAAATCTTTGATTTCAGAATGTTGCCTCAGCCATCTTTTAATAAGAATTTCGACCTGCTTATTAAAAATCTGGATGAGAACAGCCAGCAGGGCATTGCCAACCTGATTCTGGCCGACAATCCCAAACAAATAGAGCGCATTCATACCATTTTCGGCGACCTGAAAGCAAACCGCGGACTTCAGAATCCGGAGCTGAACTATGAAATGCTTGAACTGTCGCTTCATGAGGGTTTTATTGATGCCGGCAACCGCCTCGCATGCTATACCGATCATCAGATATTTGAGCGTTACCACAAGTATCGCATACGCGATGGTTTTTCGGGTCGCCAGGCAATTACCCTGAAGGAGATCTACGACCTGCAGCCCGGCGATTTCGTTACCCATATTGATCACGGCATCGGCCGCTTCGACGGACTCGAGAAAATTGAAAACAACGGAAGGCAGCAGGAAGCCATCCGCCTTATATATCAGAACAACGATATTCTGTACGTGAGTATTCACTCGCTCCACCGTATTTCCAAATACGTTGGTAAAGAAGGAACGGCTCCATCGCTCAACAAACTTGGCTCCAATGCCTGGAACAAGCTGAAGAGCAAGACCAAACAGCGCGTTAAAGACATAGCCCGGGATCTCATAAAGCTTTATGCTGAACGCAAGGCCTCCGATGGATTTACTTACAGTCCCGACACCTACCTGCAGCACGAGCTGGAAGCATCGTTTATCTATGAAGATACGCCCGATCAGATTAAGTCAACCGCCGATGTAAAAAGGGATATGGAAAAAAGCTTTCCCATGGACCGGCTGGTATGCGGGGATGTGGGGTTTGGAAAGACCGAAATAGCGATCAGGGCGGCATTTAAGGCGGTGAACGACAGCAAACAGGTTGCGGTGCTGGTGCCGACTACCATCCTTGCTCTTCAGCACTTCCGCACTTTCAGCGACCGCCTGGGCGAATTCCCCTGCAGGGTGGACTACATCAACCGCTTTAAAAGTACCAAAGAACAGAACAAAACGCTTAAAGAGCTTGAGGAGGGTAAAATCGATGTTCTGATAGGCACCCACCGGCTGGTGAGTAAGGATGTTAAGTTTAAAGATCTCGGCCTGATGATCATAGATGAGGAGCAGAAGTTTGGCGTAGCAACCAAGGAAAAGCTGAAAAAGATGAAGGTAAACGTGGACACCCTCACCTTAACGGCCACTCCCATTCCGCGCACCCTGCAGTTCTCGCTAATGGGGGCACGTGACCTGAGCGTGATCAACACCCCTCCGCCTAACCGTTATCCCGTACAAACAGAGCTGCATGCATTTAACGAGGAGATCATTCGCGATGCCATACATTTCGAGATTTCAAGGAGTGGGCAGGTGTTTTTTGTGCACAACAGGGTGAATAATATCATGGAAGTGGCAGGAATGATTCAGCGGCTGGTGCCGGATGTAAAAATCGCCATCGGTCACGGTCAGATGGAAGGCCATAAGCTGGAAAAAGTCATGCTCGATTTTGTGGAGGGCTACTACGATGTACTTATTGCAACTACCATCATAGAGTCCGGCCTCGACATCCCCAACGTAAATACCATCATCATCAACGAAGCCCAGAATTACGGACTCAGTGACCTGCACCAGTTGCGCGGAAGAGTAGGCAGAACGAATAAAAAGGCTTTCTGCTATCTGCTTGCACCACCCCTTTCGGTTCTTACCGACGAAGCCAGAAAACGTCTGAAAGCGATTGAAGAATATTCCGATCTGGGCAGCGGTTTCAACATTGCCATGCGCGACCTTGATATTCGCGGAGCGGGAAACATACTTGGGGCAGAACAAAGCGGATTTATTTCGGAAATCGGATTCGAGATGTATCAGCGCATACTCGATGAAGCAATAATGGAGCTAAGAGAGTCCGATTTTAAAGGCTTGTACGATGAAAAACCGGAAGAGGCTAAGGAATTCGTAAAGGAGTGCCTGATCGAGACAGATCTCGAAATTATGCTGCCCGACGGCTACGTTACCAATATCACCGAACGTCTCAGCCTCTACAAAGAGCTCGACGGTATTGAAGCCGAAGAAGACCTGCTGGCATTTCAGGAAAAACTGATCGACCGTTTTGGTCCGGTTCCCAGGCAAACTCAGGAGCTTATCAACACCATCCGTTTACGTCGCATGGCACGCAAACTCGGATTCGAGAAAATCAGCTTACGCAACAATCTTATGACGGCAACGTTTGTCACCAACAGGGAATCACCTTTTTATCAGAGCCTTATTTTCTCGGTGGTGCTGCAGTTTATCCAGATGAATTATACCACCTGCCGGATGAAGGAGATGAACGACCGGCTAAGCCTTACGTTTAAGGGAGTTGATTCGGTTACTAAGGCCATCCTGGCTCTGGAACCCCTCGAAGAGATGGTCGAAAACAGTCGCTCCGATGCTACATAAAAAAATAAGCTGCCATTACCGGCAGCTTATTTTTACTGATTTCTGAACTGAAATTAATCGTTGGCTACTTTCACCTTCTTGATCTCCCAGGTTGCCGATTCATTATCGGAACAAAGGTATTTAAAGGCGATCCTTACGTTTTGCTGTCCGAGGTAAGCTGCAGGAACTGCTGCTTTTCCGGCATTAACAAATACCCAGTTATTTCCTGCCGGATACACTGGAATGGTTACCTGTTCCCAGGTTGCGGTTGATGGGGCCTCGCCGTTGTAGTTAGTTGATATCCAAAGAGTATGGTTTGATTGCAGGTTAGACATCTCTCCTTTGTTGATGGTATGGTCGAAGGTGATGTAGGCTGCTGTGGCTGCAGTAAGATCCATAGCGGGAGAGATCAGCCAGTCTTCATTCTGATGACTTGCACCATCCTGGTAACCCGACATCTTCATGTATTTGTAGGAGGCGTCGTGCGACCATTGCTGGGTTCCCAGAACATTATATGCAGTAAAGTTACCGATTCCGGTTTCGAAAGGTTCGTTCAGGTAAACGGTTCCCGGAGGAGGTGTTACACCGCCTTCGAGTTCGAAGTCGCCATCCTGTCCCGGGCAATCGCGCAGGCCGGCCATTCCGAAATAGGTGCGCAGGGTTCCCAGAACGTTCAGTTCTTTCTTCAGGTTTTCCGGATTGTCGAGCAGGTTCACGGCTGCACGCAGCGGGCTGCCCGATGGAAGGTTAACGATAATGCAGTTGTTGTAGTCGGTTTCATCCTTGCTGGGAGCCAGCAGTACGTTGGTGGCAGAGCTGAACGGAGCGGCAAAGTCGAAATCAGCTGCTGAAGTAACCGAGGTGACTCCTGACTTAACCGATCCGATGATAAATCCTTTAACCCATCCTGAGATGCTCTGACCCTGAAGATTGCGTGCCTTGGGAACATCGTACGGATCGTCTTTGGTACCGGTACCGCCGCCGGGAGGAGGGGGAGGAGGTCCTGCACCGCCAAAGTCACTGAGGTCGTTGATGTCGCGCAGCGTCAGCTGCCAGGTTGATCCAAATACACTTAAGATTCCGGTTACGGTTCCATATCCGGCAGGGATGGTGTCACCCGAAAAGTTGGAATATTTACTGGTTCGAACAACAATCTCGTTTCCCGATGCATCCATAAGGGTGCGGTTTGTATTGTCGACCGTTTGAGGAGCAAAAACTTCTCCGATGGCTTCGAAACGAACATTTTTAAAGGCTACCAGCGTGCTAACCCTGCTTTTTACAAGCTGATTCAGAGCGATGGTATCGGCCACGGGTTTCGCGCCGGGCAGACTGTCGCGGAAAAGGTGGGCACTGATAAAGGTTTCAGGAAGCCTTCCGATCGATCCGTTATAGATATATCCCAGCTGAATGAGCTGGTTGTAATCGCCTATGTACATGCCCTTGCATTTCACAAAAACGCGTTGGCCAAGTTTGAACTCGTTGTACAGCGAAGTTTTGTCGAGCGAAAGTTCTATGCCCGCCGTTTCGGAGTGAAGTGTACGATGCCTTTAGATCGGCAATAGTGGTATTGGCTTCAAATTCAACGGTAGGAATTGTAATGGGAGGTTCTTCAAAGTCGCCATCCACACAGGACGTAAACGTGGCGGATGTAAGGATCAGGAAAAGTCCTGCTAAAAGATGCCAGAATTTTTTCATATGAGTTTACTTTTTTTTGTCGGTTGGTGATTAAAAACGGAATCCAATGTTCAGGAAGAATGTCCTGCCATAATAATGATAATACTTAGGCGGGAATTTGCCTACGTTCTTTTCAGCGAAGTCAAAGCGCAGCTGCTCATAGCCTCCGGTAGTAATGTCCTGGTTGTCGAGTATATTGCTTATGCTGAAGTTCAGGTTCAGATAGTATTTGTAGCGGAGCCTGATCGATTTACCGACGGAAGCGTCCAGCGTCATTCCACCCTGAAGCTTTTCCTGACGGGTGATTACTCCGATAAGCGGATCGCCTTCCCCCAGGCCTGCTATTGCATATGCCGTTCTGCGCTCAGGGTTGAAGTCAAGGTAAATGTTGTCGAAATAGTTCACATGAACATCGGCAAACAGATACCTGGGCCCGGCATATTTTAATCCGAAAGAAAGTGCCGTTTGCGGCGTTCCCGGGATATAGAAGTTCTTGTTGTAGATTGTCCGGTCGATGTCAGGTAACGTGCCGTTTTCAACGGTAATGGTTGCCATGGAACGGTTGGTATAGCGGTAATTTCCAATGTTGGCAGCTGTAACTGCCGAAAGTTGCGGGATTATTTTTACCTCGGCTCCGATTTCGACTCCCTGATGTACTTTTTCGATGTTGTACATGGCCATGTTTACAAACGTCCGGATGGAATCGTGGTAGTAGCTGTTGATTTCGCTGGCATTTTTGAACAAGGTGTGATACAGCGTAATACGGGCTTTAACCTGCGGTGCGCGAAGATGATAGCTGAATTCCCCGCTGGAGATGTTTTCCGATTTCAGATCGGGAACCACCTCGTCGCGAACCCTGGCCGAAAGGTATGAGTTGCGGATGAAGGGTGCACGCGTCATCGTTGTAACATTGGCTTCAACAAAATGACGACCGGTGATTTTAAAGGTTGCTCCGGCTTTTACGGCATAATCGGTAAAGTTGTGCTTTGTTCCGTCGCCAAAGGAGTTTTCTGGATAGCGCCCGTTGCGCATAAGTCCTTCCCTCCAGAATGTTGTGGAGCTGAGCTTCACACCGCCGTAATAGTCGAATTTGCGGCCCGATACGCTTACCACAGTCCAGATGTTGCCGCTGTTCTGGTGCAGTTTGTAACCGTAACCAAATTTATCTCCTTCTGTAACAACGCGGTTGGGGTTGTCGAGGTCGTTCTGGGCGATGGTGTCGTCCCATGAAAAATCTCTTTCGGCAAACTGGTCAATATCAACCCAGTATTCGCCGCCCAGCATATCGTGGATGGTTTTGTAGAAATAGCCCGTATTTGAAGTATATTCAATTCCGCCGTCGATTCGTACCCTTTCGCTGATTTCATGGTTGATGAAGGAAGTAAGACTTAGCTGCTGCTGATCGTTGTGCCTGTTTTCGATGATGTAGCGTGCCTGTTTTCCTTCAAGGTTTGCCAGATAGTTGGTCTGGTATAGCTTGTCCCAGTTTACCTGCCTGTAATTTACGTCGTTGCGGAAACGGTCGGCATAGGCTTCAGCAATTGCCGGGTCGGTAGCATTGGCACCGGTTGAGGGGTAATAACTGGGCAGGTAGCGGTAGTAGTCGGGACGGGGGTCGGAAGAGTTATACCAGTTGAGGGCGGTAGTTCCCGTTTCTCCGAACAGCAGGGAAGCTGCATTGGTAATTTGGGTTTTGCCGGAGAGTTTCCAGTAATGGTTAAGAATAACAACCGGCTGGTTCATGATTCGTTCGCGGGCATTGCGCACCTCCCCGTTCTGGTATCCCCAGTTCGGATTGTAGTAATTGGTACCTGTAAGATCGTAAACCTCACGAGTGGAACCGCCCTGCATTCCGCGGCGTACCGGTGAAGCAAAGGCCGAAACGGCCAGGCTGTGGTTGTCGTTCAGTTTGCGTTCGGCACCCACAAACCAGGCCCATCCGTCGTAATAGGTACCTTCAACGTAACCGCCCTGTCCCCAACGTCTCGAACCGCTTATGGTAAAAGCCCAGTTGTTGTCCATCATCCCGGTGGAATGGGTGAACATCAAACGGTTGGTATAGGTGCGGTTGGTAAGGCTGTAGGTAAGCTTGGTCTGAGCCCGGTGCTGCGATGCACGTGTAATGATGTTGGTAACTCCGCCCAGGTTCCCAAAAGAGAAAGACGAAGGCGCGATTCCGTTTACGGCAACCTTGTTTCGGGTGGCATCGTTTAGTCCGCCCCAAATTGCCCAGGTGGTGCGGCCGGTTTCAACGTCGCTGATGGGCGTATTGCCTATGTAGGTAGTTCCCAGCTCGTTGTCGTAACCGCGCATTCTGAAGTAGGCCGGGCCGAAGGTATAGGACGCCGTATTTACAAATACATCGTTCGATGCACTCAGCAAACCGGAGATATTCTGCCCCTTGGAGTCGTCGTCCGAATCGGACGATGAGATGCTGATCTCGGAAAGCCCGCCGCTCATCAGGTCGGAAACATACGAAGGTGTCATCTTTATAGTGCCCAGATCGGTTTCTTCGGTAACGGTAATAAGCTTGATAATGCTCTCGTATCCGGAAATCGAAAACTCTGCGGCTGCATCCCCTGTGCTGACACCCGAAAAACTGAATATGCCTTCCGCATCGGAGAATGTCTGTTGCGTGCCGATTTTAACCGTAACGGTGGGCAACGGCCGCCCGCTTTCGGCATCAATAACCCTGCCGGTAACAAGCCCCGTTTGGGCAAACAAACCCGCAAACGGACCAAGAACCAGCAGTAGGATCATTAGTTTTTTGTTCATATGGATTGAATTACGGTAGTAATGGATTTTGCCTTTCGGCGAAGGATTTCAACAACGGATATATTTTTGCAAAGGAAAGGAATTTTCGCGTTATTTGTTTATAAAACTTTTACATAGGCAGTTTTATAACGATTCACCTTTTAAAGGTTATTCCGAAAAAGACAAAGCTTTTTCAAATACCCCTGAATTTCCGAATTCTTGCTCTGCAGACCGGAATATCAATATCTTTGCATCTGAATTAACACATCCGGAAATGCGTATTCGCTCATTTTTCTTTCGTTCTGGGATGCTTTCCCTTTTGGTTGTCTTTATTTTGACTACTCAGGCCTGTGCCCAGAAGAAAACGTATCTGGCAACTACCGTTGCTTTCTATAATGTTGAAAACCTTTTCGACACAATCGACGATCCCCGCACCAACGATGCGGAATTTCTGCCGGCCGGAAGCAACCGGTGGACAGCCCAGCGGTATCAGGTGAAGCTGCAGAATATGGCAAGCGTTATTGCCGATATCGGCAGCGAGGTAGTAAAAGGTGGTCCGGCAATTATCGGACTGTCGGAAGTTGAAAACCGGGGCGTACTTGAAGACCTGATAAAGACAGCCCCGCTCGATGCTCTGGGGTATGATATTGTTCATTACGATTCGCCCGACCGCAGGGGCATTGATGTTGCGCTGCTGTACAAACCTTCCGTTTTCAAGGTGGTAAACAGCACCTCAAACCGCCTTACCTTACCCTGGCGCAGCGATTTCTACACTCGCGATCAGCTGGTGGTTACAGGCGAGTTGCATGGCGAACTGCTAAGCGTAATTGTTAACCATTGGCCATCAAGGGCATCGGGCCCCGAATACCGCGAAGAGGCAGCAAAACTCAGCCGCAGTCTCAGCGATTCACTTGCCAGGGTGCATCCCAACGCCAAAATCATGATTATGGGCGACCTCAACGACGACCCCGTCGACCGCAGCGTAGCCAAGGCCCTCGGAGCCGAAGGCCGGACGAACAAAGTTAAACCGGGCGGACTGTATAACCCCATGTGGCAACTGTTCCGCGATGGCATCGGCTCACTCGCTTACCGCGATGCCTGGAATCTTTTCGATCAGATTATTATTTCCGAACCACTGCTCAACAGTAATGACGGATGGAAATTACACAAAGCCAGGGTATATAACGAAAAGTACCTGATACAAAAAGAAGGACCTTATGCCGGCTATCCCTTCCGGACCTTTGCCGGTGGGGCCTATGCAGGTGGCTATAGCGACCATTTGCCCGTTTATCTGATCCTGGTGAAAGAGAAATAAGAAACAGTAAATAAATTTTTGCTTTCCGCAAGTCGTTTTTTTAATAATTTCGTCTCACCAAAAGCAGAGCCGTGAAAGACAGTCTGGTCATCATCCCTACATACAACGAAAAGGAAAATGCCGAAAAAATAATTCGTAAGGTTTTCTCACTTCCTAAGGAATTTGACGTTCTGATTGTTGAAGATAACTCTCCGGATGGCACAGCCTCCATAGTGCGCAAACTGATGGAAGAATTCCCCGGGCGGCTGTTTATGGAAGAGCGCAAAGGGAAACTGGGACTGGGTACCGCCTATATTCATGGATTTAAATGGGCCCTGAATCGCGGATATTCCTATGTCTTCGAGATGGATGCAGACTTCTCGCACAACCCCGACGATCTTCTGAGACTTTACGATGCCTGTGCAGTTCAGGGTGCCGATGTTGCCATAGGATCACGGTATATCAAAGGCGTTAATGTGGTAAACTGGCCCATGGGCCGTGTGCTGATGTCGTATTTCGCCTCCTATTACGTTCGCCTGATTACCGGAATGCACATTATGGATACCACCGCCGGTTTTAAATGCTATAAGCGCAAACTGCTCGAAACCATCGATTTCAACCGCATTAAGTTTACCGGTTACGCTTTCCAGATCGAAATGAAATATACCGCCTGGAAACTCGGATTCCGGATCATTGAAGTACCCATTATCTTCACCGACAGAACCGAGGGACAGTCAAAGATGAGCAGAGGTATTTTCAAAGAAGCCATTATTGGTGTTATCCAGCTCAGGTTCAAGCGTATTCGCCCTGTTGCATCCGTCTGATATCCTCCCGCTTGCCTGCTTTTATTCGTATCTTTGCATTTGCTGAGCAGGCGGTTCAGTCCTCAATTGCATTTCCATGGATAAAAATTACCTTATTACCGGAGCTACCCTCGTAAACGAAGGAAGGACTTTCAAAGGCAGCGTGCTCGTGGAAGGAGCATTTATTAAAAAAGTTACCGAAGGCGATGAACTCCCTGCGGAGCTGCTGCCGGATACCGAACGCATTGATGCCGGTGGATTGTGGTTGCTCCCGGGCGTAATCGACGATCAGGTGCATTTTCGCGATCCGGGACTTACGCACAAAGGCGACCTTTATACCGAAAGCCGTGCTGCTGTAGCCGGAGGTGTAACCTCTTTTATGGAGATGCCCAATACCCAGCCCAATACCCTGACTCAGGATCTGCTGGAAGAGAAATACCGCATGGCTTCCGAAAAGTCGCTGGCCAATTACTCCTTCTACATGGGCGCGTCCAATTCCAATCTTGAAGAGATAATTAAAACCGACCCACGAACAGTATGCGGTATCAAGGTATTTATGGGCGCTTCTACAGGAAATATGCTTGTGGATGACCTGCGTACACTCGAGGGGATTTTCCGCGATGCCCCGGTACTGGTCGCCGTTCATTGTGAGGATGAATCTACCATACGGGCCAATACGGAAGCTATGCATCAAAAATTCGGAGATGAGGTTCCATTCGATCTTCATCCTGAAATCCGCAGCAGCGAGGCCTGCTTCAAATCCAGCTCACTTGCGGTTGCACTTGCCCGTAAGTACAGTACCAGGCTGCACATACTACACCTCTCCACAGCCGCGGAAATGGAACTTCTCTCCGGCGCTTTCGCGGATGGCAGCAAGCGGATAACCGCCGAAGCCTGCGTACATCACCTCTGGTTTAGCAATGAGGATTATGCCCGACTCGGCCCTATGATTAAATGGAATCCGGCAATTAAAAGTCCTGCCGACCGCGATGCCCTGTGGAATGCACTCCTTGACGGACGCATAGATGTGGTGGCTACCGACCATGCCCCGCACACCCGGGAGGAGAAAGCAAATCCTTATTTTTCATGCCCCTCGGGAGGGCCTCTGGTACAGCACTCTCTGGTAGCCATGCTCGAAATGAGCAGAAACGGTAAACTTACCCCCGAAATGGTGGTCGAGAAAATGTGCCACGCCCCGGCGCGCATCTTCGAAGTGGAAAAAAGGGGTTATATCCGCGAAGGCTACTTTGCCGACCTGGTTCTGGTAAATCCATCCGATCCCTGGATCGTACAACCCTCAAACGTTCTTTACAAATGCGGCTGGTCGCCCTTCGAAGGCCAGAAGTTCCATTCAAAAATTACCCATACCTTTGTCAGCGGTCACCTGGCCTATCACAACGGCTCCTTCAGCAACGACCGGAACGGCAGGAGACTTACCTTTGACAGGAACAGTTAACCCCCACTTACATCCGTTATGAAACAAATTATCCCGGTATTCCTGATACTTGCACTACTGGTGTCGTCCTGCAATAAAACATCCGTGAAAACGGAAAATTTCGACGACGGAACCCTGAAATCGGAAAAGACCTACGAAAAAACAAGCGAAGGCGAACAACTGATAAAAGAAGTAACCTACCATCCGAACGGAAAGAAGTACATGGAAGGAAGTTTCAGGGACGGATTGCGTGAAGGTCACTGGGTGTCGTGGTTCGACAACGGAACGCTTTGGAGTGAGGGGGATTTTAAACAAGGCGAAAGTCACGGTCTCCGCTCCGTGTATTATCCCAACGGTCAGCTCTATTACCAGGGAATGTACGAAATGGGTAAACGAAAAGGCGTCTGGTTATTCTACGACGAAACCGGCGAAAAAATCAAGGAAGTCAACTACGACAAAGATTCCGGCAACGGAGAATAATTCCCTTTATTTTTCTGACAAAAGATAGAAAAAACAGCAGTCGCGGCGGCATGCCCCGGCTGCTGCAAATTTCTGTATTGTCCGATTAATTCAGGGATATCCCCGGATTAGTCAACTACTATTACCAGATATCTCGATGCCGACCAGAATTCACGCGGATTGCGTATTACAATGCTGTCAACGGTTTTTTCGCCAAAAATCTCGTACGACTTCGCGGGATGGGTGGTGATTATTTCTGCCTTTTTCTTCATCACATATACAGTACTGAGTTTGGTGATGTCGATGCGCGTAAAGTGCTCGGGGTTGAAATCTTCTTTCACCAATTCCGGCGAAACCGCCTTCAAGGGTGATGATGTTCTGGCTGACCAGTTCCTTGCGTGTGCCTATGACGTAGTAAGCCGTATTCAGCTCCTCAGTCTGTCTGCTGATCGTTTGAGATTTGGATTCTCCTTCCGCCGCAAGTGATCTTACGCTTGAGCTTAATACTTCGATCTGAATGTTCATATTCTCCAGCTGATTCCTTAATCCTGCAATCTCGGTGTCTTTTTCCTCCATCTGTCGGGTCATTCGGTCGATCATCTGCTCCAGTGAACTAACCCTGGCATCCGATTTACGCAGCTTTGACCTGAGCTCAGCAATGGTCTTTTTATTTTGCTGCAGTTTGTCGTAAATCAGATTTATGTCGCGGTTGATCTGTTCTTTTACATCCGGCTGCAACTCGCCGCCGTTTACAGCCGCCTGCGTAATAATCATCTCGGTCATCTTGATTGAATCGAGATTTGCCTGTATCGCGTTGAAGGATTCAAGATATCCCAGCAGGGCCGTGTCTTTAGTGAAGCCGATCGAAAGCAGGCTGTCGTAGCGCGTCTGCAGGGCTTCAAATTCTTTTTTTCTGCTGTTACAACCCACCAGGAGTGAGGTAATTAAGGCAATAAGAACCAGCTTTTTCATAAACTCGCGTTTTTGTAAATACCATGTAAAAGTACGGTAATTATTGTGTTGATGTTGCGTTACCTCAGCGTATAATTTCCACAACCGAATTATCTTTTCCGCATTTTACCCGAACCTCCAGTTTTTTTGAAGCAGAATCCCAGCGGTACTGCTCCGGTTTCAGCTGCCTTCCGTTCAGCATTACCCCGGAGGGAGGAGCATCCAGGTTGTGAATAACCAGGGCAATTTTTTTAATTTCCCCATCATACCTGCCTTTTGCTATCGATTGCTGCATTTGTATCCTAAGTCTGCTGCCGTCGTCGGCTGATTCGAACTCAAGTATTTCGTATTCTCCATGAGGATAGGACTCCGGCGTGATTCCGTCGTCGTTATAAAGTGCATAGGAACTTTGCAGTCTGGTGTTGCCGGCATAGTAATGCACGGTGAATTTCTTCAGGCTGTATTTTCTGGTAGAAACTGCCTTGTTGAGCATGGGAACAAATGCCCCATCCTTCACAAAAACCGGGATGTGATCCGGATTAAGGAGGATGCCGGCACTGCTCCCCCCTGAGTATTGCTCGCCCGTGAAAAAGTGGGTCCAGCCGGAACCTTCCGGAAAATAGACCCGCTGAATTTGCTGGCCGGGATTCAAAACCGGCGATACCAGGAAGGAGGGTCCCCAGCGGTAAGCCGAATCATAGGTCAGAAGTTTTGCATTTCCGGGTTCATCAAACATAAGCGGTACCATCAGCGGTTTGCCGGTCTGGTTGTTTTCGAAAGCCATGGTATAGATGTAGGGTATGAGCATATACCTTAGCTCTATTGCTTTTCGAGCCCTGACTTTTGTAGTTTCTTCCTGAAACACGGGTTCGGCCGGGATGTGTTCCTGCGCATGCGGACGAAAAATGGGCTGAAATATCCCGTACTGAAGCCAGCGGGTATACAGTTCGTTGTCGATGGTATCGCCGCCTGCAAATCCTCCCAGATCGGAATGCATCCACGCCAGACCCTGCATACCCATCTGAAGCGCAATGGCCGGTTGCGATTTTAGTCCGCCCCAGCTCCGGTTCACATCTCCCGACCAGGGTATCATTCCGTAACGCTGCGAACCGGCATATCCGGCGCGCATGAGTATAAACGGCCGCTCGTGCGGGAAGTCGCGCCGGTAACCTTCGAAAATCAACCGGGCCCATTCATGCCCGTAAGCGTTGTGCACCTGACCGGCAGTACCCGCCATATGCCTCAGTCCTGCAGGATGTACTTCGGGTTCCCCGAGATCTCCCCACCATCCGGCAACTCCCTGTTTTGCCAGTCCTTTATAGATCTGCCAGAACCATTCTCTGGCCATCGGATTGAATATGTCGATAAGCCCGGTATTGCCGAAGTAAAAATCGTAGGTATAAGGCTTCCCGAGCGAATCGGTCCCCAGTACCCTTTTCTTTACGGCTTCATTCCATCGGGTTGATGTGGTAAGGATAAAAGGTTCGGTTACCAATATTGTACGGACACCTTTTCGCATGAATCGTTTCATCATCCGCTCCGGATTCGGAAAGCTGTCGGCATGCCAGGTAAGGTTTCCCATCGAGCCCTGTATCTCTTTCCCAAACCAGTATATATCAATGATCACGGCATCAAGGGGTATCTTTTCCCTGAAAAACCTCTTTACTGTTCTCTTCGTTTCTTTTTGCGAATGATAGCCAAACCGGCTGCTGAAATTTCCGAGTGCCCATCGCGGAAGCATGGACTGCCTTCCGGTAAGCCGCGTGTAGTTGTCCGTCAGGTCGTACCAGTCGGTTCCGGCGATAACGTAATAGTTGGGCTGGCTTTTCAAGCATTCGTAAGTTACCTCATTGCTGCTGCCGCTGTCGAGATCCAGAAATCCGTGTCCGGCATTGTCGAATAATACTGCATACCGCTTCGACGACAGAAACAGAGGCAGGGTATAGTTCATCAGTGCCGATTCGGTTTCATAACCGTAATGTGCCCTATTGTATAGCTCAAGTCTGCTTCCGCGGCGGTTCAGACCGGGAGCCCTTGCTCCGCTTCCGTAAAGCACCTCGTCCGGTTCAATCCTGAAATTTAATATCTGGTTTTCGCCCTGAGCGTTATATCCGCGGTTTTCCTTTATCAGCAGCGTATGGTCGAAATAGTAGGCGAACGTAAAAGGCTCCTTCGTTATCCTGACCTCAAATGCTCCCATGCTCAGGGTGATTTTTTCGTCGCTTTCGCGGATGGTGAATTCCGCGGGCTCTGCCTCCGGAGAACGGGCAAACGAAAAAGCAGGAAGCTTGTCGCCCAATGGGTAGAAAATCGTATGGCACGTCCGTTCATTGTATGGGTAAATCCTGTATGTGCCGTCACTTACTGCGATTTCTGCTTCCGAAGTCATAAGTCTGGCCCCAATGAAGGTACGTAATGCTTCCTGAGCTGTTGTATTAAGGGCAGCAAAAAGAAGGATGACAATGGCGGCCGTAATTCTGTTTATCGTTTTTTTCATGCTTTCGTATCCGGTAACAAACTTAAGGGTATAAATGTACAAAAAAGCTCTGTTTCTGAGTATTCCGGCGAATCCGGCCATTATTGAAATTAAAGGTCTAATTTTGCACAAAATTGCTTTATGAATCCAATCCCTGCCGTTGTTCTCCGTAAAGGCCGCGACGAAGCCGTCCGCCGTTTTCACCCCTGGATCTTTTCCGGAGCCATCGACCGTGTTGAAGGTCATCCGGCCGATGGCGATGTGGTTGAGGTTCTCGATCATAGTGGAGAGCTGCTGGCAAGCGGCCACGCATGCCACGGTTCCATAGCGGTCAAGATCTTTCATTTTGGCTCCGAACGCCCTTCCGGTCAGGAGTTTTGGGTACACAAACTGCAGCAGAGCCTGCAGCTCAGAAAAAACATCGGTCTTGCCGGTAATGAGACTACCAATGCCTTTCGCCTGGTTTTCAGCGAAGGCGACGGTCTGCCCGGTCTTGTTGTGGATATGTACAACGGCGTTGCTGTGCTTCAGGCCCACAGCACAGGTATGTATTTGCTACGTCATACCCTCGCCGGTGCCCTTCGGCAGGTTTTCGGCAACAGTCTGAAAGCCGTTTACGATAAAAGCACGGAAGCCCTCGGCAAGTCTGGAGCACATTCGGAAGGCGATGGATTTTTGTTTGGGGCAATGGATTCGGTTGAAATTCTCGAAAACGGACACCGCTTCCTGATCGATTTCATTCAGGGTCAGAAAACAGGGTTTTTCCTCGATCAGCGCGAAAACCGTGCAATACTTGGCAACTATGCCAAAGGCCGAAGGGTACTAAATGCATTCAGCTATACCGGCGGTTTTTCGGTTTACGCCCTGGCTGCCGGAGCCGTTCATGTAACTTCACTCGACAGTTCGCGCAAAGCGATGGAAACCCTCGAAGTAAACCTGCGACTGAATGGTTTTGAATCCGGCAGGCACGAAAGCGTGGTTTCCGATGCCAAATCCTGGCTTACCGCCATGCCCGGTAACTTCGACCTGATCGTACTCGATCCTCCGGCTTTTGCCAAACGCCAGGCCGACCGCCACAAGGCTCTGCAGGGCTACCGCTTTATAAATGCTGCGGCCATGAAGAAAATTCAGCCCGGCGGATTTCTTTTTACTTTTTCCTGTTCACAGGCTATAAGCCGCGAGATGTTTGTCTCCATGACAATGACGGCTGCCCTTGAAGCTGGACGTAACGTACGGATTGTTAAGCACCTTGGACATGGCGCCGATCATCCGGTGAGCGTGTTTCATCCCGAAGGAGAATATCTGAAGGGGTTGGTACTTGAGGTTTTGTAGGAGTGCCAGTATCTGATGCCCGTTAACAGGAACCTATTCGTCCCTTTTCAGTTTGTCGATGAGCCTGCGTTCTTTTTTCGTAGGTCTTCCGGTACCGCGGTCGCGGTGTTCGGCGTTTAGTTCCTGCATGAATTTTATGCGCTCATACTCCTCGGCAGGGGTAAGGTCTTCGAGGGATTCAGGAACGAGTTTGGCAGATACCCGGTTGTGAATCAGTGAGGTAACCTTTAGGGTACGCGTAAGGGGTCCAAGACTGACAAGGATAATGTCTCCTGTTTTCAGAATCCGGGAGGGCTTAACGGCAATGCCGTCGATTTTTACCTTTCCGGCTCTGCAGGCATCTCCTGCCATCGTACGGGTTTTATAGATCCGTACCGCCCACAGCCATTTGTCTATGCGCAGTTCGTCGGCCATAGAGTTTATTTTTGTCTGAAGAAGATCTCGAGCGGGACTCCGTTAAAGTCGAATTGCTCGCGCATACGGTTTTCTACAAACCGCTTGTACGGATCGGTGATGTACTGGGGCATGTTGCAGAAAAATACAAACGCCGGATAAGCCAGCTTCAGCTGTGTTATGTATTTAACTTTAACAAACTTTCCCTTTACAGCGGGAGGCGGATTTTCAGTAACAACCGGCAGCATAATGTCCATCAGCTTACGGGTGGGGATGTTCTGGCTGCGCGATTTATGTACTTTATTGGCCGTCTCCAGTGTTTTGTGGATTCGCTGTTTGTTGATAACAGAAGTAAATACGATGGGAACATCGGTGAAGGGAGCGATCCGGCTTCGGATCAGCTGTTCGAAATCTTTATGGGTGTTGGTTTCTTTTTCTACCAGATCCCATTTGTTAACCACTATTACAACGCCCTTGTGGTTCTTCTGAATCAGGCTGAAGATGTTGATATCCTGGCTTTCAATTCCCTGGGTTGCATCGAGCATCAGTACGCAAACATCGCTGTTTTCGATAGCCCGTATAGCGCGCATTACCGAATAAAATTCGATATTTTCGGTTACCTTTCCTTTTTTGCGAACTCCCGCAGTATCCACCAGCAGAAAGTCGAATCCGAAGCTGTTGTACCGGGTATAGATGGAGTCGCGGGTGGTTCCGGCGATGGGTGTAACGATGTTGCGTTCGTCGCCCAGCAAGGCATTTACCATGGATGATTTTCCCACGTTAGGCCGACCCACAAAAGCGATTTTCGGAAGATCCGGAATTTCTTCGGGTGTCGGATTGCTGAACTCCTTTACGACATCGTCGAGCAATTCTCCTGTTCCAGACCCATTAATAGCCGATATCTCATAGATTTTTTCAAACCCCAGGGAATAGAATTCCAGAGCATCTGCCGAGCGGTTGCTGTTATCGACCTTGTTGGCAATCAAAAACACTTTTTTGGGAGAGCGGCGAATCAGTTCGGCAACATCTTCATCCAGAGGAGACATGCCTTCTTTGGCATCCACCATAAACAGGATCACATCGGCTTCTTCCATAGCAAGCTCAACCTGTTTACGGATGGCACCTTCAAAAATATCGTCGCTTCCTATAACTACTCCTCCTGTGTCAATAACGGAAAATTCGACGCCGTTCCAGTCGGAAGTGCCGTAATGCCGGTCGCGTGTAACGCCGCTCGTGGGGTCTACAATAGCAGCCCTTTCCCCGGTAAGGCGGTTGAAGAAAGTTGATTTACCAACATTGGGTCGTCCAACGATCGCAATAATGTTTGACATAGCTGAGTGGGTTTTCATAATCTCCGGATTAAGGCGTAAGCAATTCCGGAAATGGTCGTTGTGTAAAACAACAAAAGCCTTGATGACAAGGCTTTTAGTTGATTTTGGTAGCGGGAGCAGGATTCGAACCTACGACCTTTGGGTTATGAGCCCAACGAGCTACCTCTGCTCCATCCCGCACTATTAATTCCGGTTTTTAAACCGGACTGCAAAGATATATTTTGTTTCTTTGCTGTGCAAATTTATTCACAATTATTTTTCTGATGGACCATAAGTCGGGTTTTGTCAATATTATCGGGCATCCCAATGTCGGGAAATCGACACTGATGAATGCCCTTGTGGGGGAAAAGCTATCCATTATCACGTCGAAAGCACAGACAACCCGTCACCGGATAATGGGAATCGTCAACGGCGATGACTTCCAGATCGTCTATTCCGACACTCCAGGAATGGTAAAACCGCATTATAAACTTCACGAGTCAATGATGAAGTTTGTGGATGCTGCCATAGAAGATGCGGATGTTTTTCTGCTGGTGACCGAAAAGGGGGACGCTCCTTTCGAAGATGCTTTTGTAGCCCGCCTTAACGTACTGAAACGACCGGTCGTGGTCGTGCTCAACAAAATCGACCTCTGTACCCAGGAGGAAGCCGGACTTTTGCTGTCACAACTTGAAGCAAAGTTCCCCGGTGCTGTGGTGATTCCGGTATCAGCCCTGCACAGATTTAACCTCGACCGGGTTTTTGATACCCTTATTGAAAAACTTCCGGTTTCACCAGCCTATTACCCCAAGGATGAACTTACCGACCGGTCTCTGCGATTCTTTGTCTCCGAAATCATACGTGAGAAAATTCTGCTCTATTATAAACAGGAAATTCCCTATTCCGTCGAGGTAGCCGTTGATGAATTCAAGGAAAAGGAGAATATTACTCATATCGCTGCCACTGTCTATGTTGCAAGGGAATCGCAAAAAGCCATTATTCTTGGTCATCACGGCAAGTCGATCAAAGGACTGGGTATGGCAGCCAGGAAAGATATTGAAGCATTTATCGAAGCCAGGGTCTTTCTCGAACTCAGAGTAAAAGTGAGCAAAGACTGGCGCGACGATCCACAGCAACTCAAACGTTTCGGCTACGATTTGTAAAACAATTTGAGCATTTGTTCATAATTGCCTGCCTGTTGTCGGAACAGCATTTTGAGAAGTCTGAATTTCAATATCATACCAATATAGATAAATACATAAATAATTATATGCTCAGTTGGTTATTTCTGAGTGATTTTCTTACTTTAGCGCCCTCTTAACCTCAAAAAAAGTCTTATGGAACATGGTTTGAATGAAAGCATCCCCTTGTATGCTTCTATTCCGTTTTTTGTGATGCTGATGATGATTGCCGTTGGCCCGCTGTTTTTTCACCACTGGTGGGAGAGCAACAAAAACAAACTGATCGTATCCCTCGCTCTGGGAATTCCGACTGCTGTTTATCTGATCGCGACGGGTTTTTTTCATAATCTTGAACACCAGCTGGTTTTCGATTACCTGCCTTTTATCATATTGCTGGGCGGTTTGTTTATCATTACCGGTGGGATTAATCTGAGTGGAGATATTGAGGCCAAGCCTTCCACTAACACACTTTTTCTTGCAATTGGAGCCGTTCTTGCCTCTTTCATGGGAACCACCGGCGCCGCCATGCTTCTGATTCGTCCGGTTATCAATACCAATGCCGAACGCTGGTACAAGGTGCATACCATTTTGTTTTTTATTGCCATCGTCGCCAATGCCGGCGGACTACTCACACCCCTGGGCGATCCTCCTTTGTTCCTGCTTTATCTGAGAGGGGCTCCATTCTCATGGTTCTTCCACCTGGTTCCGGAATGGTTGTTTACCAACGGATTACTTCTGGCCATCTATTACTTTACGGATAAGTACTTCTACAAGAAAGAAACGCCGGCAAGTATTGCTTTTGATAAAACGAACATACAGCCCATTAAACTCAGAGGCCGTTTCAATTTTATTTTCCTGGCCGGTGTCGTGTTTTCGGTTGCTTTTCTCAACAAACAGTACATCCCTGCCATTGAACACAATCACTACCTCGGATTTATCCGCGAAGCCACCATTCTGATAATGGCCGGATTGTCGCTCTATTTTACTTCCTCCAAATTGCGTCAGGCGAATAAGTTTACCTATGGACCAATTATCGAGGTCGCCTACCTGTTCCTCGGTATTTTTGTTACTATGGTGCCGGCGCTGCTCTGGCTCGAAGCCAATGCCAAATCGCTGGGCGTTACCACTGTTGCACAGTTCTACTACGCTACCGGTGCACTCAGCTCGTTCCTCGATAACGCACCTACTGCCGTTTCATTCTATAACCTCGCTCTCGGTCTTACCGATCCATCCGCTACCGGATTGGTTGCCGGCATTCCCGATTACCTGCTCAAAGCCATTTCCGTGGGTGCAGTGTTCTTTGGCTCCATGACATACATCGGCAACGGTCCCAACTTTATGGTTAAGGCCATCGCCGAAGAGAATAAGATTGACATGCCCGGATTCTTCGGATATATGATCAAATTCTCACTGGTTGTACTGCTGCCCGTGTATATCCTTACACAACTGCTCTTCCTGTAAAAGTCGCTTCAGTAAATATTTAAGGCTCCGTTAGGGGCCTTTTTTTAATCCTTTATGAGGAAGGTTTCCAATTTGGTATCCTCAACCATAAGTGTTGTGTCCTTCTTCCTTTGCCCTATCCGGCCGGTAGATATGCCTTTTATTCAAAAGAAGAAGGAAATTCCAGAATATCCAGGGTATACCGTTGTCCGATCACCCGACCACCCGATCGCAGTCAAGTCCCTGTAAATCCTGTCAAAAAAAAGAGGCTCCTGCCGGAACCTCTTTCTGCGAAAACCATTTAAGAATGAATGGTCGGGGGGATCGCTTTATCGTTATCAGAACGGAGTGCACTCAAGTTCGGCACGCGAACGGAAATTCCTGTTTGAGAATCCGAATCCACTGTTCTTCCTGAGGTTATGGAAAATATTAAAATCATCCAGTTCCAGAATTATGGAAACTTCATGCGAACAGCCCGTAACAGTTCTGATTTCTGTTAGTACAAAGTCATAGGTGTAATTGATTTTCATTCGGGTGGTTGATGAAAGAGCGGCATTAATACCCAGCAAGAATATCAGATCGTTTGATTTGGTAAGTTCTGTGGTGCGGTTGCGGAACCAGACTCCGGTGTAAATCGACGATTTCAATATGTTTACCCCCACTGCATAGGTTTTAAAGTCGGCCTGCTGCTCATAGATGAAGCCCGGATTGAACTTAAACGACGCATTGTTTGACTCCTGTCGCTGAAAATACAGTTTATCTCCGCCTCCGTCGATTTCCAGGATGAGGTCTCCGGTAATGGCCAGCTTGCGGGGCAGGGGAGAGGTGAGACCCAAAAACGACTCATTCGGCCTGAAAAGGTGATGAACTGCCAGGCCGAAGGTTCCCTGTATGGCACTGAAGGTGTTGCTGCTCTCGGTAAACCGGAAAATACCGCCGGTGGCAAAGTCGGGATAGAACACGCTGCCGTTATCCGGTGCCTGGAAACTGGATTCATAAATGTTGCCGTATACAGGATTCAACTGATCGGTAAAGACAAGGTTGTCCCAGTTTAACCTCTTCTGAACGAATGATGTCATAATTCCTACCTGCGTTACCATGTTCTCCTGTAACGGAACCCTTACCGAAGTAGAGAGTCCGACCGTAGATGTTTTCATATACCCTGAGCCGGCATTGTCGCTCATTACGATGAGTCCCAGACCTCCCGACCCCGGGATGTTACGCTCGGCAATGTCCATGCTAAAGGTATACGTTCGCAGATCGCCGGGCAGTTGCGGCCACTGTTCGCGAATGTTGAACCTCGCCCGCATACCGGGACTCAGGCCGACGGCTGCCGGATTATAGTAAACGGGGTTGTTGTAGAATTGTGAAAAGTGCGGATCCTGGGCTAAAGTGGTCGATACAACCATCAGCGATAAAATAATCAGGAGATATACTTTTGTCTTTTTCATGACTGTAGATTTTCTTTTGTCGGTTAATCTGAGTTCCGTTTACCTGATAAGCGTTACAGTGCCGAATGTTTTTTCGGGGATATTGGTTCGCTTACCCACATCGCTGCCTCTCCAGATGGTTCCATCTTTGAAGATTGCCGATGCCTTCCACATATAGGTATCCTGTGGCAGAAGGTTGCCGTTGAATACTCCGTTCCAACCCTCGGCCGGTGAACCGTTGGCATCCAGTTCACTGCTAGTCCATAACAGATTGCCCCAGGTGTCGTAAACCTCAATAGTATAACTCCTCAGATTGATGCCTACAGGTTTGAAATGTCTGACGGCAGCATTTGGATTGTTGGGCGAGAAGGCATTGGGGACCCATAATCCCTTAAGCATTAACTGATAATCCATCGTTAATGTGTCGGGACATCCAAATTCGTTGAACGAAATCAGACTTATCTCATAAGTGCCGTCACCGGGGAAGGTTACAACCGGATCAATATCGAAGGACTGAATACCGGTGGTGAAATTCCACTCATAGGCATTGGCACCGATCGATCCGTTGGTAAACAGAACCCGGCCCTGGGTGCTTTCATAATTTTCAGTGATCGAAAATGCACTCACCGGTTTGGGATTCACTGTTATCTGCCTGGTGATGGTGTCGCGGCAGGCATTGGTGTCAACCACGATCAGACTAACATTATAATTCCCTGTTTTGGTGAAGACAAAGTGCGGATCCTGAACTCCTGCCAACCCTAAAGTTGATACCGAATCGCTGAATTTCCACCACCATTGCTCTATTGGCGCATCCGAATTTTCACTCAGATCGGTAAATACCGTGTGGTTATCCTGACAGGCCAGACTGGCACTGAAATCGGCTACCGGCAGACGGTGGACATTTATCTGTTCACTTACCGTGTCGTAACATCCAAACTCGTTGGTGACGGTCAGGGTTACGGTATATAATCCGGCGCGATCGTAGCGGTATGCCGTATGACGGGCTGAGGTGGTGTCGGATACCGTTCGGGGATCACCAAAGTCCCAGAACCAGGATTTAATCCGTGAACCGTTCCATAGCGACTGATCGGTAAATACAGTGTTTGCATTCAAACACCCGTTCGGAGCAGCAAATTTTGCAACAGGGGAAGGCAGTACGGCAATCAGGCTTGTAAGTGTGTCGCTGACCGATTTTCCTGAAATAGTGGTTGAAACAATCAGGCTAACCTGGTAATTGCCGCTTAGTGCATAAACGTGTTCGATCTGCGGCCTGTAAGTATTGTATACCAGCGTTTGTCCATCGCCAAAACTCCATTCCCATTGTGAAATCGGATTATTGCATACCGAGAGATCCTCAAATACAACGGAATGACGTTCGCAGATGGTTGTATCGGGTTGTGCAAACGATGCTGTTATGCATGGCATTCGGTAAACTTCCTGCGTATGCGTGTTGCTGCATCCGCTTTCGGATATAGTAGTCAGAGTTACACTGTACATTCCGGCTGAAGCATACAGATGTTCCGTGCTTGCAGGAGCTGAAGTCAGGGTGTCGAATGTGCCATCCCCGAAGTTCCATATCCACGATACAATTGTACCTCCGTTGCTCGACGACTCATCTGTAAAATAGACGGTGCTGTCGCAATTGCCAACCGAGTAGCTGAACCTCGGTTCAGGTAAAGGAAGAATGTCGATTCGCTTGTAAACCGTTGTTTGACAGTTGTTAATATCGGTAGCCAACAGCGATACCAGATAGGATCCGGTATTCTGGAAGTAATGAACGGGATTCTTCAGGGTTGATGTGTTGTGAATTCCCGAAGATACATCGTTGAAATTCCACTGGAATGCCACCAGCGAGTCTCCTGCGGGTGAAATAAGCTGGGGATCGAAGTATATGCTGTCTCCGTGACAGGCTGCCGTATGCATAATCTCAACTTCAAGACCTGCAGGTATGCACACCTCTTGTACTAATGTATCGAAACATCCCCTTAAGTCGGTTACGACCAGCCTTACATTGTAGCAGCTGTCGGTATGGTAGAAGATGTGACTTGGATTCTGAAGCGTGGAGGTGTAACCGGGAGAGAATTCCCACTGCCATTGTACAATGGCTCCCATATAGCTGGATGATTCATCGCGGAAAGAGACGTTGCCGTTCGCACATGCATCGGTGTAGAAACTGTAACCGGCTTGCGGTGCAGGGAATACCTGAACAGGGATGGTTACGGTATTTTCGCAACCGTTGATGGTGGTTACGGTGAGGCTTACATTGTAGAGTCCCTGAGCCGTGAAGGCATATTCCGGATGCTGTTCCGTGGAAACATCAGTACCGGGAGCCGCATTGGGATCGTTAAATTCCCACAGCCATCCTGTAATCTGTTCGCCCGTCGAAGTGTAAGAGTGATCCGTAAAGGATGTTGCATTTCCAAAACAGGCACTGGTATAGGAGAAAACAGCTACCGGTAATGCACTGACGCTGATGCTTCTGCTCACGCTGTTCGAACAACCCGTGAGATCGGTTACCGTCAGGGTTACCTGGTACGTTCCGGGTGCGTTGTAAGTGTGTAGAGGGTTTTGCTGTGATGACACACCGCTTCCGTCACCAAAATTCCAGACATACGATGCTATCTCATTCAGGTTCATTACCGTGGTGTCGGGGCTGAATGCCATTGCCGTACCGGCACAGGCAGGACTGTTGACGAATCCAACGACCGGCAAGGGTACCACGTTGATGTCGTACGTGATGGTGCTGCTGCAACCGTTGGCATTCGATGATGTCAGGGTTACGGTATAGGTTCCTGCATAGTTATAGATGTGCGAAGGATTTTGCAGACCCGAGGTGTTGGCTGTTCCCGATGCAGGATCACCGAAATTCCAGTTCCACTGTATCACGGGAGCCCCGCCGTTGGCGTTTGTCATATCGGTGAAGGCTACGGCCGTCCCAAGGCAACCCTGGTCAAATGTAAAGTCGGCCAGTGGCCCGGGAGTTACTGTAATGGTCATGGAAGCCGAAGCATCACAGCCATTCTGATTGGTGACGGTAAGTGTTACGGTGTATGCTCCGGGAGCGCCGTAGATGTGTGTAACGTTCGGGTTCGACGGTGCATTGACCATTTGGGTGTTTCCATCACCGAAATCCCAGAACCAGCTTACGATCGGGCTTCCGTTTCCGCTTGAAAGGTTGTTGAACTGCACCTCAGTTCCTGAACACGAAGGCGATACAAATCCAAACAAGGCGACCGGCCCGGGTACTACATTCACCGGGTGTGAAACGGTAGCCTGGCATCCTGCCGTATCGGTAATCGTCAGGCTTACGTAATAGATGCCATGACTCAGGTAGATATGTCCTGGATCGGGATCGGCAGAGGTGCTGCCGTCGCCAAAGTCCCAATACCAGCTGAGTGTGCTCAGCGGATCAACAAGTCCGGAGCTGGTAAACAGCGTGGTGTCGCCAGCACAGCTGCTGTTGAATACAAAATCAACAGAGGGTGCAGGTGCAATGGTTACTGTGGATGTTGCCGTATCGCTGCACGAATTGCCTGTGGTTACTATCAGGCTTATCTGATAGGTTCCGGGTTGTGCATAGGTGTGCGACGGATTCTGAAGTACTGAGGTATTGTTGATGCCCGACAGGGGATCGCCGAAGTTCCAGTACCATCCGGTGATGTTGCCTCCACCGTTGGTCTGCGAAAGATCGGTGAAACTTACCGGTGTGTCCATACATGCAGAAGTATGGATGAAGTTGGCAACCGGTCCGGGTATTACCGTTACCTGACGGATTACAGAGTTTTCGCATCCGCCCGATGTGGTAATGTTGAGAGTAACGTTATACGTGCCGGCACCGGTATATTGATGCGATACGTGGGGGTTGCCCGGGAAGGTTACAATCTCCGAATTGCCGTCACCGAAGATCCACTCCCATGTAACAATGTAACCGCTGCTGGTATAAGAAAGATCGTTGAATGCAACCGTGCCGTTCTGGCAGTTCGGCTCTGTAAAGCTGAAGTATGCCACCGGCTCTCCGCCTACCTCTATCAGCTGAGAGATCGAGTTAACACAGCCCGAAGTATCGGTTACCGTCAGGGTTACAGTATACTGCCCGGCAGCAGCGTAAAGATGCTGCGGGTCGCGAAGGTTCGACTGTCCGCCGTCGCCGAACGTCCAGGCATAAATGGCAACTGCGCCCGTATTTACAATCGTTGAATCGGTATAGAAACTTGTGAGTGCATTGGCACAGGATGCTTCCCAGGTAAAGGCTACCGGAGGAGCTTCTCCAACAGTTATTACTTTGGATATGGTATCGCTGCAGTTGTTGAAGTTGGTGACGGTGAGCAGTACCGTATAGGTTCCCGATGCACTGAAAATGTGCTGAGGATCCTCAAGGTTTGAGTTGTTGAAAATCCCCGAAGCCGGATCGCCGAAATCCCATTCCCACGAAACAATATTACCTGCTCCGTTCGGGAAGGATGCATCCTGAAAGTTCACCAGCAGGTCTTCGCACAAGATGGTGTAATGGAAGTTTGCAACAGGAGCAGGGGTAACCTGAATCTGCGTGCTGTAATATGCTTCACAGCCAAAGGAATTCATTACACTCAGGCTTGCCTCAAAAATGCCCTGGTTGGCATAGGTGTGCTCCACGTTGGGATTATTGGGGAAATAAATAGTGTCGGCCGGCGTGCCGTCGCCGTAATTCCATACCCAACGGGTAATGTAGCCGTTTTCCGTAGATGACAGGTTGTAGAATTCCACCGGTGATCCCAGACAGTTGGGAGTGTCGTAACTGAAGAAGGATACCGGAGAACTGTAAATTTCTAACAAATGACTTACAGATGAAGAGTTTCCAGCAGTATCGGTAACCGTTAACGTAACATTGTAGGTGCCTCTGGACGGGAATGTATGCGAGGGATTCATGATGTTGGAATATATTCCATCGCCGAAGTTCCAGTGCCATACGGCTATCGCATTTATATCGGTTACAACCGGGTCAACGGTAAACTGGGTGGCATCGCCTTCACAAACAGGCTCCCAGGTGAAATCCAGATCGGGGTTCTGGTTGATATAAATTACCATCTGGTCGCTGAAACTACCGCATCCCTGATGGCTTTCTGCCGTCAGAATCAATGTTACAGATCCGTTCAGAACGTCCTGAGCACTGGGCTGATAGGTCGGCGTGAAGGTGTTCTCACCGGTAAGTATGCCCGTTCCTGTGCTGGTCCATTCAAAACTTAATGCATTGCTGACAAATGCTCCGGAAACGGTGTGCGAACAGGTCTTGCAGATGGTAACATCCGGACCGGCCTCAACCGTTGCCTGAGGTATAATGGTGAGTACCTGCGAGTCGCTGATGTCAGCGCACGGAGGATTGGAGGCAATTAGCGTCAGTACAACCGAACCGGATACGATGTCGAGCTGGCTGGGGATGTACGTGGGAGTCAGTGTGTTTCCATTCAGGAAAAATCCTGAACCCGAAGTTGACCATGTGATGAAACCGTAATCGTACGCTACGGCATCCCCAATCAGGTATTGTTCTCCCTGACAGATGGTTCCGTCGGTTCCGGCATTGGCCTGGGGCTCCTGCCTTATGTAAAGGGTCATTATATCGGAGGCAGTTCCGGTACACGGACTGGCAGATATTCCCGTAAGGGTGAGCTGTACACTGCCTGAAGCTACATCGGCAGGACCTGGAGAGTAAACCGGATTCAGAATTGCCGGATTGCTGAACGTCCCGGAACCCGAAGTAGTCCATAACAGTGAGCTGTATAAACTTGCCGTTGCACCGGTGATGCCGAAGTTGGAGCCTTCGCAGCTGTAACCGTCAGGACCGGCATTAACCGTCAGTTCCGGTTGTATGGTCAGAACCATACTGTCGCTTACATCCGGGCAGCCATCGTTCGATGCCGTGATCTGCAGGGTTAAGGTGCCCGTGTTTATATCGGCCATCGAAGGCATGTAGGTGGGATTCAAAGTATTGGCATTGAGCCATGTGCCCGTTCCCGAACTGCTCCACTGAACCGATGTGTAATCGGTAGCCTGAGCTGTCGTGATAATAAGCGATCTCCCTGCACAAATTGTTTCATCATCTCCGGCCGAAGCAACAGGCGATGCATGGATATACAGAGTCTTTGATAAAACCAGGGGTGAAGCACACGGACTAACCGGTTGCAAGGTAAGATTCAGAATTACGTATCCATTAGTAATATCTCCGGCTCCGGGCTGATATACCGGGGTAAGTGTGCCCGGGTTAATAAGGGTTCCGGTTCCGAATGTTACCGTCCATTGCAGGGATGAGTATCCGCTGACCACAGCTCCCGTGACAGGTGAAGGGGTTGAACAGATATCCTGTTCGCCTCCGGCTGTTCCTGACGGAAGAGCTGTAAGCGTAAGTACCATGAAATCGGAAACGTTGGCACAGCCTTCGGCATTCAGGGTCAATATTACACTGCCTGACTGTACGTCGGCCTGTGACGGAGTGTATGTCGGATTGATGGCAGAAGGATTGCTGAAAATGCCTGTCCCTGAAGTAGTCCAGTAAACAGAAATATGGTTGAATGCACTGGCATCGGCCAGGGCATGACTTCCGCCTTCGCAAAGCGATGCATCCGACCCGGCACTTATCACTGGCATGGGATTTACAGTTACCGTGATGGTATTGGAAACAACCGAGTTGCAGCCGTTAATGCCCGTTACTACCACACTGTAGTTGCCTGCAGTGGTTACGGTTATCGATGGGGTAGCAGCCCCGTTTGACCACAGATAAGCAGCATAACCGGCAGGTGCCGAAAGCACTACACTTTCGCCTTCACATAATGTTACAGGACCATTTGCAGTTATTACAGGTGCTGCAGGCAAAGGCAGAACGTTTACCGTTACCGGGATGGACGGAAGACTGGTGCATCCGAATGCATCGGTAACCGTTACCGTATAAACACCGCTGGTAGTTACCGTTATCTGCATGGATGTTTGTCCGCTGCTCCACAGATAGGAGGCGTATCCTGCAGGAGCCGAAAGCGTTACACTTCCGCCTTCGCAGAAGTCGAGCGGCCCTGAAGCGGTAATTTCAGGTGTAAGGGTGGAGTGAACCGTAACGGTAATTTCATTCGAAGTAAGACTGACGCATCCCATCGCATCCGTTACTACTACCGTGTAAGTTCCGGTTGTATTTACGGTTATTGATTGTGCGGTTGCTCCGTTCGACCACAAATAGGCTGTATATCCTGCTGGTGCGCTCAGTTCAACCGAACCGCCTTCACAGAATGCAAGCGGACCGTTTGCTGTAATCACTGGCGTAGCAGGCATGGGATTAACCGTGACGGCAAGTGTGGAGGTGGATCCGTTTCCGCAAGTGTTCTGCGGGGTAACGGTAATGTTTCCTGAAACGGCCGTTGTGGAGAAGTCAACCAAAATCGACGGTGTTCCGTCTCCCGAAACAATTACGGCACCTGACGGAAGGGTCCACAGGTAAGTGGTTGCTCCGGTAACCGGTGCAATGGAATATGCCACACCGCTGGTGTTCTGACAAAGTTCATCATCGCCCGAAATCGCTCCCGGATTACCGGGCAGAGCATTTACCGTAACGGCATAATCGGCCGAAACCGGACCGTTGCCACAGGTGTTGGAAGTATAAACACGGATAATTCCCGAAATGGCCGATGGCTGGAAATCAACTACAATACTGCTGGTGTTGTTTCCCGAAACGATAACCGCTCCCGAAGGTACAGTCCAATTATAGGATGTTGCATACTGAACCGGATTCACGCTGTAGGTAACACCCGTTTGTCCCGCACAAACATTCTGCGGACCATTTATAACAGGCACATCAACAGGAATTGCCACGATGGTAAGTACCATGAAGTCTGTTGATGAATTGAGACACGGAGGCTGACCGGTGGCTGTAAGCGTCAGAATTACAGAACCTGCATTACGGTCGCCGATAGAAGGAATATACGTTGGATTAAGAGAATTTGCATTCAGGAAAGTGCCGGTTCCGCTGGTTGTCCAGTTTACCATGGCTGCTCCAACTGCAGTTGCTTCACTAATCATAAAGTTGTTACCGAAGCATACGCTGGCATCGGGGCCTGCATTGGCCGTTGCACCGCTTGAAATGCTCAGAAGCATCTCGTCGGAAACGCCTCCGCTGCATGCTCCGGATGACTGTGCCGTCAGGGTGAGGGTAACACTTCCGTTTGCTATGTCTGATGCTGCGGGAATGTAGGTCGGTGTTAATGTGTTGCCACTGACAAACGTTCCGTCGCCGGAGGTAGTCCACGAAAGTACGCTGTAATTGGAGGCCGATGCACCGCTGATGGTGTGGTTCGATCCTTTGCAGACGATGGCATCTGGTCCTGCATTCGCGCTGACAGCAGGTGCTATGTTAAGAATCATATTGTCGGATGCATAACCGAAACAGGGAGCCCCGCCCTGAACCTGAAGGGTGAGGCTTACCGAACCCATGGTTACATCGCCTGCAGAAGGCGTATAAACAGGGTTAAGCGTGTTCTGGCCGGTAAACGTTCCGGTTCCGGAGCTCGTCCAGTTTAAGGTGCTGAAAGAAGTTGCCGATGAACCTGTTACCATAAAGGGCGATGTGCCGCAGGTGAATCCGTCGGGTCCGGCATTTGCCGAAGTTGATCCGCCTATAACGAGGACCATCTGGTCGGTTGCCTGGGCGTTACATGGCGCAATGCCGTTAACAGTAAGCGTCAGTACTACCGATCCGGCCTGGATGTCAGAGGCTCCCGGGATGTAAACGGCATTTAAAACACCCGAATTTACGAAGTTGCCGCTGCCCGTGGTGGTCCAGTTTACACTGGTATAATTCTGTGCACTGGCCTGTAATAACTGGTGCGACGAGGAACATGTAAATTCATCGGGACCTGCATTGGCTACGGGCAGGGCATTTATAGTCAATATCATGGCATCCGAAACAACCACGGTACAGGGAGCTAGTCCCGAAGCGGTCAGCATCAGGCTGACACTACCTGCTGCTACATCGGCGGCACTGGGATAATAGATTGGATTCTTAAGTGTGGCATCGCTGAATGTACCGGTACCGCTGCTTGTCCAGTTCAGCGTAGAATGACCAGAGGCCGATGCAGCCGTCAGATGGGCCGATCCGTTGGCACATATGCTGAAATCGGGACCTGCGGATACCACAGGACCCTGCTGCAGATAAATCACCATGGAATCGGTAACCTCTCCGCTGCAGGGAGCATTCGGAACTGCATGCAAGGTCAGGGTTACCTGTCCGGCAAGGAGATCGCCCTGCGAGGGAGTGTATAATGGCATCAAACTATTGGCACCAGTAAATACTCCTCCTCCGTTATGTGTCCAGTAAATAGACTGATAATTCGTAGCTGTGGCATTTGTAATCTGCACAGGTGCCGTTCCGCATGCATTCAGGTCGGGGCCGGCATTTAAGGCCGGTATGCCTGTAAACGACAGCATCATCTGGTCGGTTGCCGAAAGATTGCACTGATTGAGGCCGGTAGCCGTTACACTCAGGGTAACAAATCCGGCAGCCAGGTCTCCGGCACTGGGATAATACGTTGTATTTATGTTGGATGTATTTGAAAACGTACCGCTGCCCGAAGTGCTCCAGGTAAGTAAGGAATAGTTTGATGCAAAGGCATCCGACAGGGTGTAGCTGCCGGTACTGGTGCAAACGGATGCATCCTGACCGGCAAATACCGTTGGTTGTGGGGTAAATGTCAGCACCATCTGATCGCTGACACTGCCAAAACACGGGGTGTTTCCGCTTGCAGTCAGCGTCAGGGTTACACTGCCGGCCGACAGATCGGCCACACTGGCCTGGTATGTACTGTTGACCGCTGCAGGGTTGATAAATGATCCGGTTCCGGAGGTAGTCCAGAGTACTCCGGATGTATTCGTTGCGCTTGCTCCCGATAAGGTATATGTGTTGTTGCAGATGGTTTGATCGGCACCGGCATTTACTGCAGGCGCTTTTACGATCGTAAGAATCATCTGGTCGTTGGCTGAAACCGGACAGACTCCGGAAGGATGGGCTGTCAGGGTTATGGTAACGCTTCCCGCAACCAGGTCACCGGGGCCGGGAACATACGAAGGCGTGAGCGTGGATACGTTCAGGAAGGTTCCGTCGCCGGAAGTGCTCCATGTAAATGTGGGGCTGTTGCTTACCGATCCGTTTATCACTGCCTGATTCCCTTCACAAACCGATTTGTCCGGGCCGGCATTGGCCTCGGGAGCCTGCAGTATGGTAAGTATCATCTGATCGCTTGCAGTGGTTGTGCAGGGCGCAGGAGAATTTACCGTCATGGTAAGGATTACCGTTCCGTTTGTTATGTCCTGGTTACTGGGGTAATATATAGGATAAAGGGTATTTTGACCCGAAAAGGTTCCGCTTCCGGACGTGCTCCAGTTTATACTGCCGGCATTGGTAGCCGATGCCGTTGATACCTGGTACGATGAGCCTTCACAAACACTTGCGTCAACTCCGGCTTCCGCCGTGGGTGTCCCCGGAAGGGTTAAAACCATAAAATCCACTGCATGCATCGTGCAGGGGGCATTTCCGGTAACGGTCAGAATCAGGTTTACCGAACCGTTGGCAATATCTTGTGCAGAAGCGGTATACGTGGGCGAAAGAGTAGTCGGATTGCTGAATATGCCGCTTCCGCTCGTCGTCCATACGATTGAACTGTAGTTGGTTGCTGAAGCTCCCGAAATCAGGTAAGTGCCCGTACAGGAGGTGTTGTCGAGACCGGCATAAGCAGTTGGAGCCGGGGTTATGGTAAGTGTGGTGTAGTCTTCGGCATCATCGGAACAGGGAGCAAGCGGAAGAGCCCGCATGGTAAGGGTTACAAGTCCAGCAGTGGCGTCGGCCGGACTGGGTGTGTAAACCGGATTAACGAGATTGGCATTATTGAATGATCCGGTTCCTGAAGTGGTCCAGGTTACACCGGAATAAAAAGATGCAGTTGCATTGCCGATAGTAACGGGTTGTGTGCTGCACGACTGCAGATTACTTCCGGCACTGGCTTCGGGAAGAGGTATTATGGTTATTTGCATTGCATCCGAAATCGTTTGCATGCACGGCGCAACTCCGGTTGCCGTAAGCGTCAGCGTTACACTGCCGTTGATGGCATCCTGGGTTGAAGGGATGTAGGAAGGGGTTAACGTCGTTGCTCCGGTCAGCTGTCCGGTACCTCCGGATGTCCAGAGTAACGAGGAATAATTTTGTACGGATGCGGTATTAACGGTAAACGTAGAGTTTTCACACGCTGTTCCGTCGATGCCTGCCGATACCACCGGAACCGGCTGTACCGTCAGCAGCATATGATCGGAAGCCGAAAGATTGCATTGAGGGTCTCCGGTAGCAGTGAGCGTTAGTGTAACGGTTCCGCTCAGTACATCGGATGCTCCGGGTGTGTAAACAGTGTTGAGCGATGCATTGTTCGAGAAAGTTCCCGATCCGCTGGTAGTCCAGAGTACACTGTGGTGGTTTACAGCAGAGGCCGTATTGATGGCAAAGGAGCCGTTTTCACAAACAATACCGTCGGTGCCGGCATTCACCTGAGGTATCCTTGAAAAGGTCATTATTTTTGTATCGGTAGCAGGAAGCAGGCAGGGTGCAAGCGGTGAAGCGGTAAGTGTGAGCATTACCTGACCGGCCATAATGTCGGCAGCACTGGGAGTATATGTGGGTGTTAAAGTTGTTCCGTTGATAAATGTTCCGGTTCCGGAAGTAGTCCAGGCTAATGCACTGAAATGAGAGGCCACGGCATCGCTGATGGTGTGAGAAGTGCCCTCACAAACCAATACTGCTGCGCCGGCATCGGCTATTGGTTCACTTACAAGACTAAGAATGCGCGTATCGGTAACCGAATGCGACAGACAGTTTCCGGTACCAAAGGCCTCAAGTGTTAGTACAACAAATCCGGCCTGAACATCGGCTGGGCTGGGGTAGTAAACGGCATTATTTAAGCTGTTGCTGTTCATAAAGGTTCCGGTACCCGATGAGTGCCACAGAACGGTTGAATAATCCTGTGCAGTAGCTCCGAGAATATTATAACCCAGTGTTCCGCAACTGGTTCCGTCCAATCCGGCATTACAGCTTGCTCCGGTATTAATTAAAACGGTCAGCTGATCTGAAACAATACCGGTACATGGAGGAAGCGGATATACTGTAAGAGTAAGAATAGAACTTCCGGAACTGATGTTACTGGTTCCGGGGTAATAGATCGTGGTAGGACTGTTCGGATTCGAAAACGTGCCGTTGCCGGTGGAGGTCCAGAGAACAGATGAATAATTTTGAGCTATGGCACTCAGGTTTACTGATCCCGTTCCGCAAGACTGGATGTTGGGTCCCACATCAACAAAGGCAGGCTGGTTTACAGTAACTCCAACCCCACCGCCCACTACCTGTCCGGCACAATTGGTGGCGTCAAACATCTGAACGACGGTATAAAGCCCGCCTGTCCCTGTAGTAAGGGTGTACGGACTTGTATTGATGTTTGCAATTTCGGGCTGTGCAACACCATCAATGGCATACGTAATGCGCCAGGGAGGGGTACCCCCGGAGATGTTGAACTGTACGTTTGTAACCGAACCCTGGCAAATGGTTCCGCCACCCGTAACCGATACGGTTCCGCATGGCTGGGCAATGGTTTCAACGTATGCTAATAAAGTGATACAGAATAGTAACCACCTTAAAGATTTCCCCCCGAAAATTCTGTAAAAGGTTTTCATATTGTAAAGCTTTGTTAATGCTGAAGTAAAGAACTCGGCCCTCAGAACTGACCCCCCTGGTCAATTTCAAAGGATATTTGTTAATCTGTAATTTGGTCAGAAGTAATAATGTATTTTGATTTTTTTTTCTGATTGAATCCTTGAAACCTCTCCGATACAGCATTTCAGAAGGATTTTAGATTTCAAATTTTCAATGAGCAGACAGTTTTCACCATGCCCTTACCTGGATTGGAATTCAGGTGCCATTTTTTCCGTCTCTCAGGTGGTTTTATTTGTGTTTTCGCCGTAAACAATGGTGTAAACGGACAATATGCCCTTCATGAACGTCTACGGCTGAGCTGAAATATTTCAGTTGCCTGACGGAAGGTCTTCCTTTGGAATTCACCCTTTGCCAAACCGGTTTAATCGGGTAAAATGCCTAATTTTGTTGAGCGGATCTGGAAAAATTGATTAAACCGATTGGTTAGTAACGTATTAATCTATGAAAGCGCTTCCACTAAAGGTTCCGGGTTTCAGACTAAACAACGATGTTCTCATCCCGGCTGTCGGACTGGGAGTGTACCAGATGCCAAACGATGCCTATACCGTTAAGGCCGTGTATCATGCCCTGAAATGCGGCTACCGGCATGTCGACACTGCTATGATATACCGAAACGAGGAGTCGGTTGGTAAAGCCATTGCTGCTTCTCTTATCCCGCGCGATCAGATTTTTGTGACTACAAAGCTCTGGAATTCCGATCACGGCTACGATCAGACGATCCGGGCCTTTAATGAAAGCCTCAAAAGGCTTGGACTTGAATACATCGACCTTTACCTTATCCACTGGCCGGTGCAGGGCAAACGCAAAGACTCCTGGCGCGCACTTGAAACACTCTACAGTGAAGGGCGGTGCAAAGCCATTGGGGTGAGCAATTACATGGAAGTACACCTCAGGGAATTGCTGGGACACTGCAGGATAATACCTGCCGTTAACCAGATCGAACTGCATCCGTATATTTTTCACTCACGTTTTCAAACGGTAGAATTTTGCCGTGAAAACGGTATTATTCCAGTTGCCTACAGCCCGCTTACAAAAGGCGAAAAGCTCAACGAACCTGTTCTGCTCAAACTGGCATCAAAATATGAGAAATCAACTGCCGGGATTCTGTTGCGCTGGGCTTTGCAGCAAGGCTTCGCAGTTATTCCAAAGTCGTCGGTCTTTTCCAGAATTGAAGATAACCTGAGGGTTTTCGATTTTTCCATCAGCGAAAGCGATATGCAGCTACTCAGCAATCTTGACGAAAACCTTGTTACAGGTTGGGATCCGGATGGTACGCCATGAGTCTTTTGCTAAAGTAAATTTTTGGCTTCATGCATATGGTGTTTTTATGCTTTCGTTTGCGTATTGCTGGCAATTCTTGTAGGTTTGTAGTGAAATATGTGATATCATGAACCCTAAACGCGTTTTTTTTCCGGAAGCCGTCAGCCGTCATATTCAGGAAATCCAGTCGGCTCCTTTTAAGAGTTTTGCCAATGAGAAGGAAGCCATGCGCTTTGCACTTGGAATACTCGACCTTACAACTCTCGAAGGCAACGATACCCGCGAAAAAGTGGAAAACCTTTGCCATAAAGCTTCAGGTTACAGCTCCAGGGGTCTCCCGGATGTTGCCGCCGTTTGCGTCTATCCGGTGTTTGCCAGACAGGCCAGAACGTTGCTCGAAGGTACAGGTATCCGCACTGCATGTGTGGCCGGAGCGTTTCCTTCCGGACAGTCGCCCATTCATGTGAAACTTGCCGAAGTTCGCTATGCCGTTGAAGAAGGTGCTGAAGAAATTGATATGGTAATTTCCAGGGGAAAGTTCCTCGAAGGAGAATACCTCGAGGTGTTCGACGAAATTCATGCCATCCGCGAAGTGTGCGGAAATGCACACCTCAAGGTAATCCTTGAAACAGGAGAACTGAACGACCCGAGCAAAATCTACGATGCTTCCATAATGGCTATGAAGGCAGGTGGCGATTTTATTAAAACATCAACCGGTAAGATAACTCCCGCTGCAACTCCGGAAGCTGCATACATTATGCTGCGTGCCATCCGCGATTACCACGAATCTACCGGCAAATATTTCGGATTGAAACCTGCAGGCGGAATTTCAACTCCCGAACAAGCCCTCGTTTATGTTAAACTTGTGGATGAAATTCTGGGACAAGAATGGCTCAACGCCAACCTCTTCAGGATCGGAGCCAGCCGGCTTGCCGATAATCTCGCTGTTGCACTGCAGTGAGGTTTTTGCAGTAACATATTTAAAAACTTGCATTTATTAACCGGAGGCGGTACTTTTACCGCCTCAAATTGTATGTTCAACGGATCCGATAATGAGATCAACCGCAATCGCACTATTAATTACCTTTCTTTCGCAGGGTGCCAGCGCCCAGGTTCCACTTCCCGTTGCTCCCGACTTTCTGGTAAAAGACGTTAACAGCAACCAGCATAACCTCTACGATTACCTGGATGCCGGAAATCTTGTGGTCATCGATTTTTTTACCACCAACTGCGGACCCTGCCAGACGTATGCTTCGCATGTCAGTGCATCGTACGAGTATTTTGGGTGTAATTACGGTAATGTGATCGTCCTTGGAATAAACTGGGGAAGCAACAACGATGAGGTCCGGCTTTTCGATTCACTTTGGGGAGCTAACTATCCGGCCGTCAGCGGACAACAGGGCGGCGGCAATGCCGTGGTGGATATGTACCAGGTTCAATCCTATCCAACCGTTATTCTTATTGCCCCCGACCGAACCATTCTTAATAACCACATCTGGCCCCCGTCAAATGATATACTCAATGCCGAAATCCTCGCCGCCGGAGGTGTTCCACTTCAGTGTACGGTGAATACAACCTCGCTGAATCACAGAGAAACGTCTGAACTTACAGTTATGACTGGTCCGGGAGGTCAGGTAATTCTCACAGTTCCGGAATTTTTTAACAAACCTGTCCCGATGAGAATTTATTCGGTAGGCGGAAGTCTCACATTCAGGGGAACACTGATTGATAACAAGCTTTATCTTAACCTGAAACCAGGGATTTACGTCGCCGTTCCCGGGCTTGCCGACCACGAATTGAAACCTGTCCGGTTTGTTGCCCAATAATCTATCCCCTGTTCCCTGCCGGTAACTCAAATCGGATGAACTAAATTCAGCATCCGGTGGTTTATTGTTTAAAGATGTTGAAATGAACGTAACAACCACCGAAAATGCCGGCGGCGGCGCTGCTCTTATTCAGGAGAATGGTATCACCATGGCCGAAATGACCTGGGTAAGGAAAGAAGGTAACGTGATTGCCATCGAACATACACGTGTCTCAGACAGCTTAAGGGGACATGGAGCCGGACTCCAACTGTTTCGCAGTATTATGGCAATGGCTGAGCAGCAGAAGCTGTCAGTCGTTCCCGTTTGCCCCTTTGCTGTGAAGATGTTTGAGCGCTATCCCGAATACGGTAACCTGCTGCATAAACCGGCAAACCGATGATGCGTTCCGGTGAAACGTAATTTGTATCCGGTCGGGATACCTATAGGAAATTACTCGCCGGAAAATAGTCTGATTCCTAAAAACCAACCTTAAACGCATGCATATGAAAAAACAATCGGTTGAACTCAGCTGGGCGCTGATTTTTGCGGCTGTGTCGCTTCTTTGGATGATACTGGAACGCCTTGCCGGACTGCACGATACCAATATTCATAAACATGCGGTTTTTACTAACCTGTTTGCCATTCCTGCAGTGGCTGTATACGTGTTTGCCCTTCTTTACAAGCGTAAGTTCAGTTACAACGGCATCATGTCCTATCGTCAGGGACTTGTCAGCGGTATCATTATTACCGCCTTTGTCGTTTTGTTCAGTCCTCTGGTACAATTGATTTCGCTTCAGCTCATCTCACCCGAATATCTTCAGAATATGGCTGATTATGCCGTAAGTTCCGGCACAATGAGTGCAGCAGAATCGGCCGGTTATTTTTCTTTGAAAAGCTATGTTCTGCAGTCCCTGGCCGGAGCAGCAATAATGGGGGTTCTTACTTCCCTGATTGTTGCTTTATTTACACGCAGAAGAGCCCGGTAGCAGTCCTGAATGAAAACGGCCTGTATCGTATGGTACAGACCGTTTTAGTTAAAGAAGATACAACTTAACTGATTTCCCAGGTATCGCCGCTGTTGAGCAGATCATCCACACACTTGATTTTGCCGTTGGCTTTGGCGTAGCTGATTTGTTCTTCCACAAGGTCGTCGTAGGTCGGATACATGGCCGAACGGATTACTCCAAGCGCCACGGGGAAATGAGGATAGGCCATTTTCGCGAGCATCAGGTGGATTCCGGGATCCTGCTGATATGCATCATGCACCAGAATTTCGTCTTCTGTAATGCCGTTTTCTCCGATGGTAACCACTTCCAGCTTGGTGCCATTCAAACGGATTCCCTTGTTTTTGTCTTTGCCGAAAATCATCGGTTCGCCGTTGCGAAGCACAATGGTGCGGTCGTCGCGATGCTCCTTGTTGGTTACCGTATCGTGGGTTTTGTCAGCGAAGATTATACAGTTCTGAAGAATCTCAACAACCGATGTTCCATCGTGTTTCGCTGCTTCAAACATCACCTCCGTCATCAGTCTGGGAACAGCGTCAATTACTCTGGCAAAAAATGTCCCCTGTGCTCCCAGTACCAGTTCGCCCGGATTAAAGGGATGCTCTATTGTTCCCTGAGGCGAAGTTTTGGTAACACTGCCCATGGGCGTTGTTGGTGAATACTGTCCCTTGGTCAGACCGTAGATCTGGTTGTTGAACAGCATGATGTTTACATCTATATTCCTGCGGATAATATGAATGAAGTGATTCCCGCCAATTGCCATGGAGTCGCCGTCGCCGGTTGCCATCCATACACTAAGGTGAGGATTTGCAATTTTTACTCCGGAAGCAATGGCAGCAGCCCTTCCATGAATACCGTGAATTCCGTATGTGTTAACATAATAAGGGAAACGCGAGGAGCAGCCAATGCCCGATACAAACATGAAGTTTTCCTTGCGGTACCCGATTTTTGGGAATACGTTGGCAACCGATGAAAGGATGGCATGGGCACCGCAACCGGGGCACCATTTCACCATCTGGTCGCTGACAAAATCTTCTTTGGTCAGTTCTACTGAAGAACGTTCGATTGTTAAATTCGGCTGATTATTCATGATTATTTCTCCTCCAGTGTTTGATTAATGACCTTTGTGAGTTCCGATACCGTAAAAGGCAGTCCCTGCACCTTATTGTATTGCAGGTATTGATGTGCAGGATGGGTCATACGCAGGTAGTTGACAAACTGCCCGCTGTTGAGCTCGCAAACGAGGATTTTCTTGTAGCTGTCAAAAATTTTAGCGGTATTTTTCGGCAGCGGCAGTATGTAATTAAAGTGGGCATGACTGACGCTTTTTCCTTCAGCCTGCATTTGTTCAACGGCTTCAAGCACAGGGCCTAACGTTCCGCCCCAGCTCACTACCAGCAGGTCGCCCTGTTTTTCGCCGGTAATTTCCTGCTCGGGGATAAAGTCGGCAACCTTCTGCACCTTTGCTTCCCTCAGGTCAACCATCTTCTGGTGGTTCAGGGGGTCGGTTGATACGTTGCCAAATACATCCTCCTTCTCAAGTCCGCCTACACGGTGACGAAGTCCCTCGGTTCCGGGAAGTGCCCATTGTCTGGCTAACGTAACCGGGTCGCGGCGGTAAGGTTTGTATTCGGGATCGTTTGCCTTGGCAATCGGGGGCGTAATAGCCGGCAGGTCGGCTACCTTCGGGATGCGGAAAAGCTGTGAACCGTTTCCGAGATATCCGTCGGTAAGCAGGATTACCGGAGTCATATGCTCCATAGCCAGTTTAGCCGACATATAGGCATAATAGAAGCAATTAGCCGAGGTTGAGGCTGCAATAACAATAACAGGAGCTTCTCCGTTTCTTCCGAAAAGAGCCTGGTAAAGGTCGCTTTGCTCCGATTTGGTGGGAAGTCCCGTACTGGGGCCGCCACGCTGTACATTTACTATAACCAGCGGAAGTTCCGTCATAACAGCAAGTCCTATGGCTTCACTCTTGAGCGAAAGACCAGGTCCGGAGGTAGTGGTAACGGCCATGGATCCTGTATAACTTGCACCAATGGCAGATGTAATACCGGCAATTTCATCTTCAGCCTGGAAAACCTTTGCTCCAAGCGATTTGTGTTTGGCCAGTTCAATCAGAATTTCTGTGGCAGGTGTAATAGGGTAGGAGCCAAGAAAAAGCGGCCTTCCCGATCTCTCGGATGCAGCCAGCAGCCCCCATGCGGTTGCAATGTTGCCCGTGATGTTACGGTAACGACCGGGAGCTATTTTAGCCTTCGATACCTGAAAAACGGATGAAAGGGCTTCCATCGTTTCGGCATAGTTTAATCCGGCCTGTAATACAGCTTTATTGGCGGCAATAACTTCAGGCTTGTTTTTAAACTTCTTTTCAAAGAAATCAAACGTATTCTTGAAGTCCCAGTCAAACAAATGGTACATCATTCCAAGAGCAAACATGTTCTTGCTGCGGTCAGCCGATTTATTGTCGATGCCAAGCGGCTTAACAGCTTCGCGCGTAAGCTGCGTAATGGGAGCTTTAACCAGATTATATCCCGATAGCGATTCATTGTCGAGCGGGTTTTCGGTGTACCCGGATTTCTTAAGGGCTGCATCGTCAAATGCGTTCTCGTCAACAATGAGGGTTGCTCCCGTTTTGGCCCATTTCAGATTCGACTTCAGTGAAGCGGGATTCATAGCTACCAGTACATCGCACTGGTCTCCGGTAGTTTCTATCTTTCTGGATCCTACATGCACCTGAAAACCCGATACACCGGCAATGGTGTTGTGCGGTGCCCTGATCTCAGCCGGATAGTCCGGAAATGTGGCAAGATCAAGACCTGCCAGCGCTGCAGTGTCGGAAAACAATGTACCGGTGAGCTGCATTCCGTCTCCGGAATCCCCTACAAACTTTACCACTACAGCATCCCTCTGGATGACTTTACTCTTTGTTTTTACCATGATTACTGATAGGTTGTTTACTAGCGCAGCAAAGTTATGCTTTATTACTATCTTGCAATGAATGCCGGCAATAAAATTATTATTTTACGGCTATGCATACTGTATCTATATGAAACGTTGCAATTTGCAGATATACAATAACATAGAAATGCTCTTAGAGGGGTTGCTATTTAGAAAGCTTACAAATTGGAACACCCGATAATTTTTGATTGTTTTTTAAAGCTATATTTGCACCGTTAAGGTTAAACCCAAATCACTAACTAAATAATAGAGCCATGGCTTACGTAATTTCAGATGACTGCACTGCTTGCGGCACCTGCATTGATGAATGTCCCGTTGATGCTATCTCTGAAGGAGATATCTACAAGATCGATCCCGATGTTTGCACCGATTGCGGATCCTGCGCCGATGTATGCCCTGTAGAAGCAATTCATCCTGCATAAGCAGCAGTTTTAGATTTTTTCAGAGCCTGCCCTGACGGCGGGCTTTTTTATTGTTCGCTAACCCAAAACTTTATTTTCATACATTTGTTCTAATGCCGTCTTCCGTATTGCCGGAAGATGCATTGCTACTTACTATATCTGAATCGAGATGGATAAATTTTCCTACCTGTCGAATGCTGAAGGAGAAGTTGTTGAACAGCTCTATCATCAATACCTTCAGGATCCCGGGTCGGTTGAGCCGGGATGGAGACGCTTTTTTGAGGGATTTGAATTTGCCAGGCGAAACTTTGTTTCAGGATCCGACAAGCTTTCCGTCCCCGGTGAATTCAAGGTTATTAACCTTATCAATGCCTACCGTCAGCGTGGCCACCTTTTTACAAGTACTAACCCCGTCCGGTCGCGGAGAAAGTATTCCCCAACCCTCGAACTGGAGAATTTCGGACTTCAGCGCGAAGACCTCGACCGTGAATTTCAGGCTGGCAACGAAATCGGTATCGGACCCGCACCCCTTTCCAAAATCATTGCTCACCTCGAACAGACCTATTGCAGCTCAATAGGCGTTGAATTTGCCTATATCCGAAACGAAGAAGTATACCGCTGGCTCCTTCAGCGTATGGAGGCCGCCCGCAATGAGCCCAGATTCGGCAAGGCTGTAAAAACTACCATCCTCCGGAAACTCAGCGAATCGGTATTTTTTGAAAAATTCCTGCACAAACGCTTCCCCGGCCAGAAACGTTTCTCTCTCGAAGGCGGCGAATCACTGATACCGGCCCTCGATGCCATCATCGAACGCGGTGCAGCTCTCGGAGCCAGCGAGTTCCTCATCGGTATGCCACACCGCGGCCGGCTCAACGTTCTCGCCAGCATTATGGGAAAACCCTATAAAGATATTTTTAACGAGTTTGCCAATAAAGCCTTCGACGATGAACTGGTGCTCGGTGATGTTAAATACCACCTGGGAGCTACCTTACAACGCCCGACCCACGCAGGCAAAATGGTCGACCTTACCCTCGCTCCCAACCCCTCTCACCTCGAAACGGTTGGACCCGTGGTCTCCGGTATAGCCAGAGCCCGCATCGACCAGCTTTACAAAGGCGATACCGACAAAGTGGTGCCAGTTATCATTCACGGCGATGCTTCAATATCCGGACAAGGTATTGTTTACGAAATGATCCAGATGTCGGAACTGCCCGGCTACCGCACCGGAGGTACCGTTCACCTGGTCGTAAATAACCAGGTTGGATTCACAACCAACTACCTGGAAGGACGCTCCAGTACCTACTCTACCGATGTGGCCAAAATCGTGCAGTCACCCATCTTCCACGTTAATGCCGACGATGCGGAAGCCGTGGTTTATACCATCGAACTTGCAATGGAATTTAGAGAGAAGTTTGATAAGGACGTGTTTATCGATCTTCTTGGATACCGGCGCTATGGCCACAACGAAGGCGACGAACCCCGGTTTACTCAGCCTGTCCTCTATAAAGCCATCGAAAAGCACCCCGACGTAAGACAAATCTACGTTGAGAAACTTATAAACGAAGGAGTTATCAACGATGCCGAAGCTAAAGCCATCGAAAAGGAAGTGTACGATATGCTCGAAGAACATCTTGCCGAATCCAATAAGGCAGAAACTTCCAAAGTCACTCCCTTCCTCGGCCCTACCTGGGGCAATATCCGGATAGCTGTCCCCGAAGATTTTGAGAAATTTACCGATACGTCAGTGAGTATGGATGTCCTGAAAGATATCGGCACAAAAATTACAACCCTCCCCGAAGGGAAAGCATTTAACCGTAAGCTGATCAGGCTTATGCAGGAACGGCAGGAGATGCTGAAACCGGGAGCGGGAATCGACTGGGCAATGGGCGAACTGCTGGCGTATGCCACATTACTCGAAGAAGGCATCCCCGTAAGATTAAGCGGACAGGATTCGCAACGCGGCACGTTCTCGCACCGGCATGCCGTACTTACCCTCGAAGACAGCGAGGAAAAATATACCCCGCTCAACAACATCAGCCCCTCACAGGCCCGTTTCGATGTGTATAATTCACCCCTTTCGGAATACGGAGTGCTCGGATTCGAATACGGATACTCCCTTTCCTCTCCAAATACCCTTACCATCTGGGAAGCTCAGTTCGGCGATTTCTTCAATGGTGCCCAAATCATCATCGATCAGTATCTGACAAGCGCGGAAGATAAATGGAGGGTGATGAGCGACCTGGTGCTGTTTCTTCCCCATGGCTACGAAGGCCAGGGTCCCGAGCATTCAAGCGGAAGAATCGAACGCTTCCTGACTCTTTGCGCCGAACTGAATATTCAGGTGGTGAATGCTACCACTCCGGCCAATTTCTTTCATCTTCTGCGCCGCCAGCTGAAGCGACCCTTCCGCAAACCCCTGGTAGTGTTCACGCCTAAAAGCCTGCTCCGCCACCCCTCTTGCACCTCAGATCTGGAAGAACTCAGCCGCGGCGGCTTCAGGGAGGTAAT